>JAEYFY010000312.1 GCA_023454395.1 Pseudomonadota bacterium | reverse complement strand
TCTTCTTATTGATGTTAGGAAATTGGTTTGGTGCTGAAACTGGCTATATGTCAGGATGGGGCGCTTATTGGTTAGGGATGAACTATCCTATCCGCTTTGTCTTCTTTGGCGCAGTATTATTAGCAGGTTGTTATTTCCTACAAAATATATTGGCACGTCGTCGTTTATTTACCATGACAAAAATAATGGGGCTGACTTATCTGTTTATTGCGCTATGGATAATGTCTATTTTCGGTAATTACGACCCAGATACGTGGTATCGCACTTCAAGTGTGAATCTGTTGCCTTGGGCGCTATTATTTGGTGTTGTCGCTGTTATTTGTATTTATATTAGCCTTAAAACAGATGACGGTATGTTAAGAGGATTTGGTTTGACCTTCCTTGGCATTAACCTTTATACCCGATTCTTTGAATATTTCTGGGATAGCTTACACAGTGCAATTTTCTTCTTTATTTTGGCGATTTCTCTGATTTTAATTGGACGAAAAGCCGAAAAAATTTGGCATGCTGTTGAAAATAACACCATCGCCAATAAAGAGAGTAAGCGCGAATAGTATAAAGAATAGTGAAATATATTTATTAGTAAAAAAATGCCATAAACCCTCGCCCAATGCGGGCGAGGAGGATGTTAAGATTCTGGTTGATATTCCGAAATGGTGACATCGACATTAATTTCATTGCCATCACGTAATAATGTCACGGGTAATACCGTACCGGGGCGCGTTTCGGCAATATAATCCATCATTTCCATTGCAGAAGTCGCGGGGGCATGATTAATGCTAAGAATGATATCACCCGTTTTTATTCCCGCTTTATCTGCTGGGCTATTTGGTGTGATACGGAAAATCCGCAACCCTTGGATTTGTTTGATATCGGTATTTGATGAACGAATTTTAGGTAATTCTTTTGCTGTGATACCAATAAAACCACGAATAACGCGACCATCACGAATAAGCTTATTCATAATTTTTACCGCAAGTTCAGTCGGAATGGCAAAGCCTAATCCTTCTGCCGTAGGGCGATATCCATTATAAGTACCTGAATCAAACGTCATGGTATTAATACCCACAAGCTCACCTTCAGTATTAATTAATGCGCCACCCGAGTTGCCTTCATTAATTGAGGCATCTGTTTGTAGGAAATTTTGGTAACGGGTAGGGCTTAATCCAACTCGACCCGTAGCACTGATGATCCCTTGTGTAATAGTCTGCCCAATATTAAATGGGTTACCAATAGCCAGTACAACATCACCAACATGAGAAATTCGTTTACTATTAATGGGGATCGTTGGGAGTTTATCGGCATCAATTTTTAATACCGCAAGATCGGTTAAAGGATCAGAGCCAATAAGTAAGCCTTCATACAGATCACCATTTTGGAGCGCGATAAGGATCTGATCAGCATTGTTGATAACATGTTGATTTGTCAGAATATAACCACGACCATCCATAATAACACCCGCACCTAAAGATGTTAGCTCACGGCCTTCTTGAGAAAAACTCCCCATTGTACTGCTATAAACATTAACAACGGCAGGGGCTGCTCGTCGTACCGCCGTGTTATAGCTAAAAGGTGCATTGAGAAAATCGCCATTCAATAGGCGTTCAATAAAAATAGGGCGAATTGAAGGAACTGCAATCAAAAGAATTGCTGCGGTGAGAAGACCAATTAGAGTTGATCGCAGTAACTTAGTTAACATAAAAATCCTGTATTTATGTCTGACTGTGAAATTATTCGCGTAGGAGCGATGAGAATAGCATAGTTTAACTTATGAAAGCATCGCTCAGCGCATAAAATCCCCATTTAAGTCAATGATGCTTATCCAAAATAGGTATAAAAAAAGCCCTATAATGGAAATTATAGGGCTAAAGAAATCAATAAATTAGATAGGTGAAAAGCTTACTTCTTAGCGCGGTGTATTACGTAACAACAGGTAAATTTCTTCATTACCACGTTGAATATTTAATGCAAGAACAGGCGGTTTAGCGTCAATTGCTTTGCGTAAATCGCCTAGTGATGTAATTGGCGTATTATTAATACCAATAATAAGGTCGCCCTTCTGTAAACCGGATACCGCTGCTGCAGAATCTTTCTCTACAGAATCAACAGCAACTGCTTTAACTTGTTTGTTTAAGTAGTTACTTAATGTGGCGCCTTGTAGTGCAGGAGAGAAGTTATCTGCGCGTGTTGCATCTGCTGATTGTTTCTCTAATGTCACTTTAACATCCATTGGTTTACCTTGACGGATTAAACCAATCAGAATTTCTTTACCCGGCGGTGTCGTACCCACTTTTGCTCTTAATTCAGCAAAACTATTGATTCGCTTACCATCAACTGAAATTAAAACGTCACCTGGTTTAATGCCTGCTTTTGCTGCGGATGAATCTGGCATTACTTCGCTAACAAAAGCACCGCGTTGCGCATCAATATTAAAGGATTTCGCCAGATCAGAATTCATTTCTGTACCACGAATACCTAAGATGCCACGTTTAACTTCACCATGAGAAATCAGTTGTTGGCTAAGATCACGCGCCATATTACTTGGAATGGCGAAGCCGATACCGATGTTGCCACCACCCGGAGCTAAAATAGCGGTGTTAATTCCGATTAACTCACCATTTAAGTTAACGAGCGCGCCACCAGAGTTACCGCGGTTGATTGAAGCATCTGTCTGGATAAAGTTCTCTAAACCTTCAAGATTTAAACCGCTACGACCTAATGCGGAAATAATACCGGATGTTGCTGTTTGACCTAAACCGAACGGGTTACCGACTGCAACTGCAAAGTCACCAACACGTAATTGGTCAGAGTCTGACATTTTAATTGCGGTTAAATTAGTTGGTTTTTCAATTTGCAGTAATGCGATATCTGTTTGTGGATCACTACCAATTAATTTTGCACTAAATTCACGACCATCATTAATTTGCAGTTGAATTTTATCTGCACCATCAACAACGTGGTTGTTTGTTAATACGTAGCCTTTTTGTGCATCAATAATGACACCAGAGCCTAAGCCTTCAAAAGGGCGAATACTTTGTTGTTGTGATGGGAAGTTTGGACCAAAGAAGAATTTAAACTCTTCAGGTACTTGCTGGCTTTGTACTCGTGTTCCTGAAACGTGCACACTGACAACCGCAGGTAACACTTTTTCTAACATAGGTGCAAGGCTTGGTAGCTGTTCGCCTGATGGCATAACTGCAGGTAGCGCAGCCATACTGGTTGCTGGAATAGTAGAGAGTGAAAGCCCGACACTCATTGCTAATGCACTAAGTAATAATTTTCTTTTTTTAGTCAACATGAATTAGAGTCTCTTGATACAGTTATCAAAATAAAAGTTATTGCTCAAAATGAGCGCATGTCACTAAGACCTGTACTGACAAAGGAAAGTTCATTAAGACATGATGCGCTTCGCTTCCTTTTACACGGATTTACAAGACAAAAGCTATCTTTAAAACCATAGCAAATAATTGTCATTTTATGATGTTTATTAGAAAGAAAAACGCCACAAAAAATGTGGCGTTTTTAATATTAACTGTCTTTTTTATCTGTGGGTCTGAACAATCCAGATGCTCCTTCGGAGTAATCACGAGGTGGCATTTTTATTGGCGATTGATCATTCGCTGCTTCTGATTCACTTAATCGGTAATTAAATGGATTTTCTTGAGCAGGCATATCAGGCATAAGCTCATTAGAGCTTTTTGCCATATGTTGATAAAGCTGACGGTAATCTCTCGCCATGTTATCTAATAGTTCAGCACTTCTAGCAAAGTGGCTGACAAGTTCATTGCGATAAGTATCCAGTTCTTCTTTTTTCGTGTCTAACTCTGCTTTGATAGCATCTTGTTGGCGAAGGGTGCTGTTACCGTAACGCATTGCAAGTGCGCCGATAATAAGACCAACAACTAATCCAATCAGTGCATAAACCCAAACCATGGCAACTCCTTTTCATCTAATAGTGAGGAAGATGGATCCTTCTAACATCATAACCGCTAAAAGGCATGGGTGGAATAATATCCTTAAGCTTAATATAAAATTCGTGTGTTACGTTGATGTTAAAACAATTCTTAATGCTTATAATAGAGCCATTCGACAGATACAAATCAGTATGTCAGAAAATTAAGAATAAGAGGGCATTCATGACTGTTAGTACGCCGTTATCACTTTATGAAGCCGCATTGAAGCAAGGTGATTATCAACCTGATGATGTTCAGCGAAAAACTGTTCTTCATCTTCAACAGATATACCATGCATTATTAAAAGAGACTCCACCAGAAAAAAATTCGCTCACTCAACGATTATTCGGGCGAATTCGCACAAAAAAACAGATTGTTGCACCAGAACGTGGTTTATATATGTGGGGCGGTGTTGGACGGGGTAAAACATGGTTGATGGATATGTTTTATCAAAGCTTACCGACAGAACGAAAGCTTCGCTTACACTTCCATCGTTTTATGTTACGCGTTCAAGAAGAACTCAAAAACTTACAAGGTCATGAGGACCCGCTAGAAATTATTGCTGATGGCTTTAAAGCGCAAACGGATGTGCTCTGTTTTGATGAGTTTTTCGTTTCTGATATTACTGATGCAATGATTTTAGGTACCTTGCTTGAGGCGTTATTTGCTAGAGGTATCACGCTGGTGGCAACATCAAATATTCCACCTGACGAGCTTTATCGTAACGGATTACAGCGCTCTCGTTTTTTACCTGCAATAGAACAGATCAAACACCATTGTGACATTTTAAATGTCGATGCAGGTATTGATTATCGTCTTAGAACATTAACGCAAGCGCATCTTTTTTTATCTCCACTGAACGATAAAAATCGTCAGGAGATGGATAGAATTTTTATGCACTTGGCAACCAGCGAACCGCAAGTTGATTGTACTTTAACTATCAATCATCGTCCGATGAAAGTAATAAAGGCATCTAATGGAGTGCTGGCTATTAATTTTTCAACTTTGTGTATGGAACCACGTAGTCAGCTTGATTACATTGAGCTTTCTAAACATTACCATTCTGTTTTGTTGTATGACATGGAGCAAATGGGGACATTAAATGAAGACGCTGCGCGTCGGTTTCTCGCACTTGTTGATGAGTTTTATGAGCGTAAGGTGAAACTTGTTATTAATGCCAATGTAGAAATGAACGAAATTTACCAAGGTGATTTTTTACGTTTTGAATATCAACGCTGCTTATCTCGTTTACAAGAGATGCAAAGTGAAGAATATTTGGTACAACCTCATCTCGCTTAATTTTTAATTCTTGAAGAAAGTCATCTTTCATTATGGTAGGATGACGCAGGTTAAGTTGCTTGATGTTTTTTTCTATGAAAATAGAATGCATTAGGCAGCTTACAAG
>JAEYFY010000230.1 GCA_023454395.1 Pseudomonadota bacterium | reverse complement strand
AGTAATTGATTCAGTTTTTCTTCAGATTCGGTTTTTGGCCCGATGGTGCAAACAATTTTTGTCTTTTTCATGGCAGTCTATTTAATGGTTGTATTGTAATGGATGAATAAGGATTAATGTCGCTGTTTTCTATTAACAGTATCAATGGTGCAAAACAGGATGTACAAACTCATTCCTAATGGATAAGTTGCGCAACATGTTAATGGTTCAGCAACATCATAAAAATCTTGTCACTATTTTGTATCAAAGGTTGGCAGACATCTTACATTATAGTCTATCACGATTCATTTGTTCTGTTTTCTAAAGATGCCCGTAAATCAATACGCTGAAACCTTTCAACAAAATTATGTTTCGTATTATAGAGGTTAATTTCTATGAAGAAAATCGAAAAAAGGTAAATTTAAGTGATGTGATCAAAATACAGCGCTGACTGCTTGTTTTTTAAACACTTTGTTGCGCAATAAAATATTGCAAGCTGAATTAATTATTTTGTAGGGGAGGTAAGATGAATAAATTTAAGAAAATAGAGAAAGAGAAATGGTGCGTCCAAGTGGACTCGAACCACCGACCCCCACCATGTCAAGGTGGTGCTCTAACCAACTGAGCTATGGACGCATTATCTATTGGGTGACAACGGGGACGAATATTAACGAGATGATTCGATTCTGGCAAGAGGAAAAACACAAATTTATATTCAACTGCTCGTATTTAAAGCTATTTGTTGATATTTGTGTCATTCCCTTGCCTAAATAACTGTTTCTCTTTAACGCTCTGAGCGTAATAACACCACTTCATCAGATTGACGTTGGATCCACCAAATACGGGAACCCATCATAATTGCTGAGGCAGTTAAACCTAGAATAAAGCCAATCCAGAAACCAGCAGGTCCCATGGCTTCAACAAAGTAATTAGTACGTCCTAATATATAACCAGAAGGTAATCCAATTACCCAGTAGGCAATAAAGGTGATAAAGAAGATAGAGCGGGTATCTTTATAACCTCGTAATACACCGGAGCCAATAACTTGCACAGAATCTGATAACTGATAAAGCGCAGCGAATAACATAAGATGAGAAGCTAATGTCACTACTTCAATATTATCGTTATACATTAATGCAATTTTTTCTCTGAAGATGATAGAGAAAATCGCAGTACAACTTGCCAACATTAGCCCAACAACAAGTGCTGTAATGGCGGAAGTACGGGCTTGTGCTGTGGAGCGTTGCCCTAAGTTATGACCAACACGGATTGTTGCCGCTATTCCCAATGATAGCGGGAACATAAACATCAGAGAACTAAAGTTAAGTGCAATCTGATGACTCGCAACCGCAGTAACGCCTAAAGGTGAAACTAATAATGCCACAACGGCAAAGAGTGTTACTTCAAAAAATAAGGCTAAACCAACGGGTAATCCTAAAAATGTAATACGTTTTATCGTGTGAAAATCAGGGCTGACTAAACGTTTTTCTGGCATAACATCACGTTGTGTTGGCGCTCTACGCACGTAATAACGCATCATTAAGAACATTGCCCAGAAAACAGAGGCTGTTGCAACACCACAACCAATACCCCCTAATTGCGGCGCGCCAAATTTACCGTAAATAAAGGCGTAGTTAACAGGGATATTAATTAATAAGCCAACAAAACCAATTATCATACCGGGTTTTGTTTTAGATAAACCCTCACATTGGCTTCTCAGTACCTGATAATAAAGGCAGCCTGGCGCACCCCACATAATGGTGTGAATAAATCCAATGGCTTTTTCGGCTAATTCTGGCTCTATATCATGCTGCGCTTCAATAATAAAACGGCTGTTATAAAGAATAGCAATGACCATGATTGATAAGAAAGTGGCGAGCCAAAAACCTTGCTGTGTACGATTAGCAATGTGTTTTCGTTGTCCTGAACCATTTAATTGTGCAACGATTGGAGTTAATGCCATTAATATGCCTTGGCCTAATAAAATCGTTGGTAACCAAATAGACGTACCTACTGCCACTGCCGACATTTCTGTGGCGTTTACAGCACCCGCCATGACAGTATCAACCACACCCATTGCTGTCTGGGAAAATTGCGCGATGATAACGGGGATACCGAGAGCAAGTAAGCTACGCGCTTCTTTTATGTACTTCTGCACGCATACACCTTTATTTATTATAAGAAAACGAAAGGAAAGGAAGGGAACAAACGTCGTATTGTTAACATGACGTAAAGAGATCCTCAAGACCGCTTATTCTAATGATAAAAGTTTAATTAGCAACGAAAGAAGTTTAGCTTTTCAAACACAGGATTTTGATAAGTTATTAGGTGTTTTTACGTTATATTTAACGGCAATAATCGATAAGGAATAAATGCGATAATTGTTCCTTTGTATTAATACGAGCTATGTTATCCTTAATAGCATAAACCTAAAGTGAGTTTACCAGTTTATCGTTCCAAGGAGATGTAAGATGTTTACAGGTATTGTTCAGGGAAAAGGGCGGGTTATTGCTATCGAAGATAAAGGCGATTTTCGTACCCATATCATTGAATTACCCAACGAGTTAGTCGGCAATTTAGAAACAGGCGCTTCTGTTGCAAATAATGGTTGCTGTTTAACGGTCACTAAAATTGAAGGCACACATATTAGCTTTGATTTAGTGAAAGAGACATTACGTTTAACTAACCTTGGTGAATTAAAAGTTGGCTCTGAAGTCAATATTGAACGAGCAGCTAAGTATGGTGATGAAATTGGTGGTCATGTGATGTCTGGTCATATTGTCACAACCGCTGAAGTTGCCAAAATTATTACATCAGAAAATAATTTACAAATTTGGTTTCGCATCTTCGATAAAGCATTAATGAAGTATATTTTACACAAAGGTTTTATTGGTATTGATGGAATAAGCCTAACTGTGGGCGATGTGGTTAATAACCGTTTTTGTGTTCATTTAATTCCAGAAACTCGTGACAGAACAACATTAGGTCGTAAGCGCCTTGGTGATAAAGTCAATATTGAGCTTGATCCTCAAACTCAAGCGATTGTCGATACAGTAGAGCGCGTTATGGCACAACAAGCACAGCAACAAGCTTTATTTGCAGCGCAACAAATTGAAAATGAAGAACAAGCTTCACATAATTAATCATTAATGTTGTTGCTCTGAAAAGAAAATTAAAGAAAAAGCCAGTTTATTAATCAAACTGGCTTTTCTCTTTTTATAAAAAATAATTAACGAGGGATCTGTAAACCGCCAATATGCCCTTTAGGGCTTAGTACTATTTGCCATAACTGAATATCTCTGGCACGAAATGCGCCAGCACAGGCATTAAGATAATAGCTAAACATACGTTTAAAACGCGGTGTATAATTGGGTTCAATATCTGGCCAACAATCTAAGAAACGCTGATACCATGCCATTAATGTTTTATCGTAATCAGCGCCAAAGTTATGCCAATCTTCCATCACAAATTTATTGTCCATGGCATGAGCAATTTTTTGAATAGACGGTAAACATCCATTAGGAAAGATATATTTGCTTATCCAGCTATCTACATTCACCTTATCGCGGTTAGAACCAATGGTGTGCAATAGAAATAGACCATCTTCTTTTAAATTACGACGAACGACATCAAAATAAGTGGCATAATTTTTAGGGCCAACGTGTTCGAACATGCCCACTGAAACTATACGATCAAATTTTTCATGTAAATCACGATAGTCTTCTAAGATTATATTAACATCAAGCCCTTGGCATCGAGCTTGTGCCAACTTCTGTTGTTCAACAGAAATGGTGACACCCGTAACAGATACGCCAAAGTGTTTGGCTGCGTAGCCTGCAAGCCCCCCCCAGCCACAGCCAATATCTAATAAGGTCATACCTGGTTTTAAATCTAATTTTCGGCAAATTAAATCTAATTTATGTTCTTGAGCCTGAGCTAAATTGTCTGCATTTTTCCAGTAGCCACAGGAATATTGCATATTAGGATCAAGCATGGCAGTAAATAGATCATTACCCAGATCGTAATGTTCTTTACCTACCATCCATGCGCGTTTTTGTGTTTGCAGATTAAAAAGGCGGGCTACCGCAATCTTGAAAATGTCACGTAGGTTTTGTGGAAGCTTATTTTCAAGACCTGCACGTAAAACTTTATGAAAGAATATATCCAGTCGTTCACAATCCCACCAACCATCCATATAACTTTCGCCGAGACCTAATGAGCCTTGCTGTAATACTCTTTTATAAAAATTCTGATTATGAACCTGAATATCATAAGGTTCTGAACCATTAATTCGAATATCTGTGTGAGCTAACAGTTCTATTACGATCTTTTCATAAGGATCGTTGGAGGTCTTTCGGCCTTCTTCTACACAAGATGTACTCATATACTCTCCGCGTAAACTAAGCGGGTTTTGAGACATAAAGCTAAGAAAGGATGTGTACAGATTGATAGTATTAAAATGGTATTGTGTTCAGTATGAATTGAACGAATAAAATTAATAAGACAACTAATCTGACATAATCAGCAAATAATTTGTTTAATGTCTCAAAATCCGAAAGAAAAATAAACAAAACGCTATACAGCGTATAGGTAAGTATAGAGACGTAAATTATTTTTCTCTAGAAAAGAAAAAGACCATTTTTTATAAAATGGCCTTTTTAAGATGATTCTTAAAATAAAGGGGGGATTATTCTGCGGTTTGAACCGTGTGTTTGATAACAGATTTATTGCGCTGAATAAAGTAGCCAACTGCCATTGGGATTGCTGTTAATGCCATAATTGCAGTGGTATTAATCAGAGGTTGTTGACTGATAAAGGCAGACACAATAAAACTTGCTAAGCTACAAAGACCCAGTTGAAGTGCATTTTGTAACGCAGCTGCTTTACCACTAATTTCAGGATAAGCGGATAAAGCATTAGATACTGCGATTGGATAAGATGCACCATTCATTGCAGCCATAATACAGAACGGAATTAAAATAGTTGTTAATGTTGGCTCAGTAAATTTAGCAACAAGGTATAACGCAGTCATACTGACAGCATAACCAATTAACAACAGTGGAAGCAGTGTTTTACCTGTCATTTTTGACAGTAAGATACGACAACCATAACCACCCACCATAAATGCAATAGTTTGTGGAATATAACTTAAACCGATATCCTGTGGCGAGTAACCCATCTTTTCAAGAATGATTGGTGAGCCAGCTAACCAAGCAAAGAAACCCGCGCTACAAGAAGCGTAAACTAATACGTTACCTGTGTAGAGAGGGGATTTTAGTAAAGTCATAAATGAAGCGGTAGATTGGTTTGCATCTGTGACTGATTTTTGTTTAATGTTTTTTAGCATTAATGTCGGTAACATTAGAACTAACGTTACTGCCATTAACAGCATGAAAATCATACGCCAGCCGCCGTGATTTAATAATGATGCACCAATTAAAGGTGCAAGTGCTGGTGATAATGCAACCAGTGGCATAATTAAAGCAAAAACGTGCTGAGCGCGAGACTCATCAAAACGGTCGATGACAAGAGCTTGCCAAATAACAGCAGCAGAGCAGACACCGAAAGCTTGTAGGAAGCGCATAGCAAGTAAGCCAGTTGCACTCTCAACCCACAGCATACCAAGACAGCCTAAAGAGAAAAGGCTTAAACCAATAAGTAGAATAGGTTTACGACCTACTTTATCAGAAAGTGGTCCCCAAAGTAATTGAGCAACAGCAAAGCCAAATAAAAAGATACTTAAGCTATTACTAATAGCACCTTCGCTGATAGAGAGTTCACGCTGCATCATACCGAATGCAGGTAAGTACATATCAATAGCTAAGTAACCTAGCATACTCAAACCCGCTAGGTACACCATAAAGCTCATAGGTGTTTTTGATTGTGTGGACGTTTTAGAATTCATTTTATTTTCTATGCTATGTGATGTAGAACATTTTATATATTGTAACTAAGACTTATTTTACTTGTGAAACGGGAATATTTGGTTAATGCTGTGAAAAATTTTCAAAGGAATAAACTCTATGTGGTCAGAATACTCTTTAGAAGTTGTTGATGCAGTTGCAAGAACAGGAAGTTTTAGCTCCGCTGCTCAAGAATTGCACAGAGTGCCATCCGCCGTTAGTTACACAGTTCGGCAATTAGAGGAATGGCTTGCCGTTCCTTTGTTTGAGCGCCGTCACCGTGATGTAGAATTAACCGATGCAGGTAAAATTTTCATCAAAGAAGCACGATCTGTTATCAAAAAAATGAATGACACTCGGCATCTTTGTCAACAAGTTTCTAATGGGTGGCGCGGTCAATTTAGTATAGCAGTTGATGGCATTGTTAAACCTGAAAGAACACAACAACTTATTCTCGATTTCTACCGCCATTTTCCTGATATTGAGCTGTATGTCTACCCTGAAGTGTTTAATGGCGTATGGGACTCTTTAGTTAATGGTCGTGTTGATTTAGCAATTGGTGCAACAAGAGCCTCACCAATTGGTGAACGTTATAGTTTTAGAGATATGGGATTTATGCCTTGGCGCTGCGTTTGCCATGTTGATCACCCTTTAGCGAAAGCACAACATCCATTAACGGATGATGAGATGCGCCCTTATCCTAGTTTATGTTTAGAAGATACCTCACGCAGTTTACCAAAGCGTGACACTTGGGCGCTAAATAATCAGCGTAGAATGGTTGTCCCGACATGGGATATGGGGCTTGAATGCTTGTTAGCGGGATTATGCGTAGGAATGGTGCCTTGGCACCGCGCTGAACCTTTAATTGAACAAGGTAAGCTGGTTACTTTACAACTGGCACAACCATTGCCAGACAGCCCATGCTGCCTGACGTGGGTCGATAAAAGTGAATCACCCGCTTTGACATGGTTGTTAGATTATCTTGGAGATAGCCAAACCTTAAATGAGGAATGGCTTCGCTAGAAATCAGATAGCTGAATAAATCTGAATTAACGACGGTAGTCAATAAAAGGACCGTCAGCAACTGAACGGCGCTCAACTAATCGAGGATGAACTTCGATTGTTTGGGCGTCTTCGCGTTTATTGACGATGCGATCAAGCAACATTGATAATGCCATTTGACCTAAACGTT
>JAEYFY010000217.1 GCA_023454395.1 Pseudomonadota bacterium | reverse complement strand
CGTTTTCGGCGAGTAGCGCAGCCTGGTAGCGCAACTGGTTTGGGACCAGTGGGTCGGAGGTTCGAATCCTCTCTCGCCGACCATATTAAGAAACCCCGCTTTTAAAGCGGGGTTTTGTCGTTTTAGCGTTACCAAAACACCTTGTGCTTATTTTTTGATTTCGCCATAAAGGGTGTTTCCTCTCGATCATCTTACTTCTATCTCATCTCTATCTTGCATTCCAAATTCCCATTCTGGTCAGAAACAGAGGACCATGGAAATATTTTCCAAATTAAGAGAAATATTGGCTAGAAATAGCTTTGGATTTAGCCTGCTCAATAAAGTTATTTTATCCTTCAATGATTTTATAAAAGCCCTACTAATAATCTAAAGAAACCGCTCAGTTTTTTGTTCAACTCTTTTTTTATTGAGGATGGAACGTCTGAGAATGTTGAACGAACATAAATTTTTCACTATAAAAGCATGAAAATCATTAATAACAGACTGAATCTAATCGGCTTATCTAGTTAAGTGATTTGTTAAGAGCTAAAAATTGATACTTTTCACTCTATTTGCCTGATTAAAACTAAAATCAGGATCCTCTAGCAAGGTAATTATTTTTCTTCCATAACAGAATAAAGCACCAAGTTCTTTGTTTCATTTCAAAATATTCGTTCAATATTTAAGCGGTTAATCACAAATTATGGCTTTTTTTAAAACAGTCATTTCACTTAAGGATTTCTTAATGTGTGGTTTTATTGACTAGATATTGGTCAGAGACTTATTTTTTTATTCTGTGTTTGTTCGATATTCGTTTCATTTGTGTTTATAACTTGTTCTTTTTACCTTCTAACACCTTATTGACGTAAGGGAATACAGTTGGTTAATTGAACAATGACAAAATAAAAAGGTATTCCGTTTTTAAATAGGAAACCAAAACACAACAGAACAATTTCGGAGAGTAATGATGAAAAGCTCCAAAAAACAGACAGGAATTTTGACCGCGACTATTGGATTGCTCGCACTCGCTGTTTCTGCGGGTGTACAGGCGAAAACATTGGTGTATTGCTCTGAAGGTTCACCTGAAGGATTTAACCCTCAGTTATTTACCTCTGGAACAACTTATGACGCAAGTTCAGTGCCTATCTATAACCGTTTAGTTGAATTTAAACTGGGTACAACAGAAATTATTCCGGGCTTAGCTGAAAGCTGGGATGTAAGCGATGATGGCAAAGTGTATACCTTCCATTTGCGTAAAGGCGTGAATTGGCATAGCAGTAAAACCTTTAAGCCAACGCGTGAATTTAATGCGGATGACGTGATGTATACGTTTATGCGTCAGATGGACCCCAAACATCCTTACCATAAAGTCTCTGGCGGAAGTTATGAATACTTCTCTGGTATGGATATGAACAACATGATCGAGAAAATCGAGAAAGTTGATGATCATACCGTTCGTTTTGTTTTAACTCGTTCAGAAGCACCTTTTATTGCTGATATGGCAATGGACTTTGCATCCATATTATCTGCTGAATATGCGGATAATATGATGAAAGCAGGTACACCTGAGAAAGTGGATCTCGATCCTATCGGCACAGGACCTTTTCAATTACAGCAATATCAAAAAGATTCTCGTATTCTTTATAAAGCTAACGACCAATATTGGGGTAAAAAACCAGATATTGACCGTTTAGTCTTCTCTATTACACCTGATGCCTCTGTACGATATGCAAAACTGCAAAAAGGTGAGTGTCAGGCAATGCCTTTCCCTAATCCTGCTGATATTGCGAAGATGAAACAAAATAGCGATATCAATCTGTTAGAACAACCAGGCTTAAATGTGGGTTATATCTCTTTTAACGTTGAGAAAAAACCACTGGATAACCAAAAAGTTCGCCAAGCATTAAGTATGGCGGTAAATAAAGACGCCATTATTGAAGCGGTTTATCAAGGTGCAGGTCAGAAGGCGAAAAACCTCATCCCTCCTACAATGTGGGGCTATAACGATGACGTCGTTGATTATGAATATAATCCTGAAAAAGCGAAAGCACTGCTAAAAGAAGCTGGTCTTGCAGATGGTTTTACTATCGATTTATGGGCAATGCCAGTACAGCGTCCTTATAATCCAAATGCCCGCCGTATGGCTGAGATGATACAAGCGGATTGGGAAAAAATTGGTGTTAAAACCAAAATTGTAAGTTACGAGTGGGGCGAATATCTCAAGCGTGCTAAATCTGGCGAACACCAAGCAGTCATGATGGGTTGGACTGGTGATAACGGGGACCCAGATAACTTCTTCGCTACGCTATTTAGTTGTGCAGCAAAAGAGCAAGGATCGAACTATTCAAAATGGTGCTATAAGCCATTTGAAGATCTGATCCAGCCTGCACGAGTTGCCGCCGATCATGAAAAGCGTGTTGAACTTTACAAACAAGCCCAAGTTGTTATGCATGATCAAGCACCTGCTCTGATTATTGCTCACTCGACTGTTTATGAGCCAGTGAGTAAAAAAGTAGAAAACTATGTGGTTGATCCATTAGGCAAACATCACTTCGAGAATGTCTCTCTTAAATAATAGCAATACCTAATCGTTGGGTTGCTTTAAGTACGGTGTCTTTTTTATGAAAGACACCGTTATTCAATAATAACGAATACATTCAGTACACTGTGAGCGCAGGGGACTTTCTCCCCTGATTTATCAGCGCTATCTTTTAGCTGATGTTTGAAAAGAGAATTAGGATATGCTGCAATTTATCCTTCAACGTTTGGGACTTGTGATCCCTACGTTTATCGGAATTACATTACTGACGTTTATTTTCGTTCATCTTATTCCCGGTGATCCGGTAATGATTATGGCGGGTGAGCGTGGACTCTCTCCAGAGCGACATGCCTATTTAATGGCTGAGTTGGGGCTGGATAAGCCTTTATGGCAACAATATATCAATTACCTAAATGGCATTTTACATGGTGATTTAGGTATCTCATTAAAAAGCCGCATTCCTGTATGGGATGAATTTTTACCTCGCTTTAAAGCCACTTTAGAACTTGGCGTTTGCGCCATGATTTTTGCGGTTTCGGTTGGGATCCCTGTTGGCGTTCTGGCTGCGGTAAAACGTGGTTCTATCTTTGATCACACGGCAATTAGTGTGTCATTAGCGGGCTATTCCATGCCAATCTTCTGGTGGGGAATTATGCTTATCATGTTAGTGTCTGTGAAATTAGACTTAACTCCTGTATCAGGGCGTCTGGCTGATAGTGTCTTTTTAGATGACAGTAATCCACTCACTGGATTTATGCTTATTGATACCTTTGTTTGGGGTGAGGAAGGGGATTTCTTAGATGCGGTTCATCACATCATTTTACCTGCCATTGTATTAGGAACCATTCCTTTAGCTGTTATCGTGCGTATGACGCGTTCTTCGATGCTTGAAGTATTAGGCGAAGATTATATTCGTACTGCTAGAGCAAAAGGTTTAAGCCGTGCTCGCGTTATTCTTATCCACGCATTACGCAATGCAATGTTGCCTGTTGTCACCGTTATTGGATTACAAGTTGGAACAATGCTGGCGGGTGCAATCTTAACTGAAACTATTTTCTCATGGCCGGGATTAGGACGCTGGTTGATTGATGCCTTACAACGACGCGATTATCCCGTTGTTCAGGGTGGTGTGCTCTTAATTGCAACGATGATTATCTTTGTCAATCTGTTGGTTGATGTTCTTTATGGCATTGTGAATCCTCGTATTCGCCATAAAAAATAAGGAATGCATAATGACTGAAAATAAAGTAACACCGGTCATCAGTGCACCGGCTCCCATGACGCCCTTCCAAGAATTTTGGCACTACTTTAAACAAAATAAAGGTGCCGTTGTTGGGTTAATCTATATTGTAATTATGTTGCTTATTGCATTACTGGCAGGTTTTCTTGCACCTCATGCCCCTAATGAGCAATTTCGTGATTTCTTATTAGCACCTCCTGTTTGGCAAGAAGGGGGAAGCTGGCAATTTATTCTAGGTACTGATGATGTTGGTCGCGATATTCTTTCTCGCTTAATGTTTGGCGCTCGCCTTTCATTATTGGTGGGATGTATTGTTGTCGTGTTATCACTTATCTTAGGAATTATTCTAGGGCTGGCAGCTGGCTATTTTGGTGGGCTGGTGGATATCGGCATTATGCGTGTCGTTGATATTATGCTGGCATTACCAAGTTTATTATTAGCGTTAGTCTTGGTGGCTATTTTTGGTCCTTCTATTGTTAATGCTTCTATTGCGTTAACTTTTGTTGCCTTACCACATTATGTTCGATTGACTCGTGCTGCTGTTTTAATTGAAGTTAATCGCGATTATGTGATTGCCTCTCGTGTCGCGGGCGCGGGTTCACTGCGTCAGATGTTTATCAATATCTTACCTAACTGTCTTGCACCTTTAATTGTTCAAGCCTCTTTAGGCTTTTCTAATGCAATCTTAGATATGGCTGCATTGGGCTTTTTGGGTATGGGCGCGCAACCACCAACACCTGAATGGGGAACCATGTTATCTGATGTGTTGCAGTTTACACAAAGTGCATGGTGGGTTGTGACGTTTCCTGGTTTGGCAATTTTGTTTACCGTATTAGCCTTTAACTTAATGGGTGATGGTTTACGAGATGCGCTTGATCCGAAATTAAAGCAGTAACGGAGTAAGAACATGGCATTACTAAATATAAATCAATTATCTGTTCACTTCGGTGATGAAGATACTCCGTTTAAAGCGGTAGACCGAATTAGCTATCAAGTTGAAGAAGGGCAAGTTGTCGGGATCGTAGGGGAATCAGGTTCAGGTAAATCAGTCAGCTCATTAGCGATTATGGGGCTTATTGATTTTCCCGGACGAGTAAGCGCACAAGAGCTTTATTTTGATGGTAGAGATCTGATGAAAATCTCTGAATCAGAGCGACGCAATTTAGTCGGTGCTGATGTTGCGATGATTTTCCAAGATCCAATGACAAGCTTGAATCCTTGTTTTACGGTTGGCTATCAAATTATGGAAGCGTTAAAAGTCCATCAAGGAGGAAGTCGTAAAACACGTAAACAACGTGCTATCGATCTTTTAACGCTGGTGGGTATTCCTGATCCAGCTTCTCGCTTAGATGTTTATCCACACCAGCTTTCAGGAGGAATGAGCCAGCGTGTGATGATCGCAATGGCGATCGCTTGTCGCCCTAAATTATTAATTGCAGATGAACCAACCACTGCACTGGATGTAACTATTCAGGCTCAGATCATAGAGCTTTTGCTCGATTTACAAAAACAAGAAAATATGGCGCTAGTGTTGATCACTCATGATCTAGCATTAGTGGCAGAAGCCGCAGACACCATTATTGTGATGTATGCGGGGCAAGTGGTGGAATCTGGAAAAGCATCAGAAATTTTTAAAGCGCCTCGCCATCCTTATACTCAAGCATTATTAAGAGCGCTTCCTGAGTTCGCGAGTAATAAAGCGCGATTAGCATCGTTACCGGGCGTTGTACCAGGACGCTATGATCGACCAACAGGTTGCTTACTCAATCCACGTTGCCCATATGCTCATGATGAATGTTATAAGATAGAGCCTGAATTAAGAGAACTAGGAACGCATCGTGTGAAATGTCATACACCGTTAGATAATGCAGGGAGACCTACCCATGGCTGAAGTTAATCCAAATGTATCAACTCCCTTATTAAAAGCGGTTAATTTAGCGAAGTACTACAGCGTAAAAGGCGGGCTTTTTTCAAAAGAGAGAACAGTTAAAGCCCTTGATGGTGTCTCTTTTGAGTTAGAACGTGGTAAAACTTTGGCTGTTGTTGGTGAATCAGGATGTGGTAAATCCACATTAGGTCGATTATTAACGATGATTGAGGTTCCTACTTCAGGCGAACTGTCTTATCGTGGGCAAAATCTATTAATTAAAGATAAAGCGGCTGAGAAGCTACGTCGCCAAAAGATCCAAATTGTGTTTCAAAATCCTTATGGATCATTGAATCCGCGTAAAAAAGTAGGACAAATTTTAGAAGAGCCTTTATTGATTAATACGACACTGAATGCCACTGAGCGTAAAGAAAAAGTATTATCAATGATGGCTAAAGTGGGGTTGAAAACAGAACATTATAGTCGATATCCACATATGTTTTCTGGTGGTCAACGTCAGCGTATTGCTATTGCGCGTGGCTTGATGCTTGATCCAGACATTGTAGTAGCCGATGAGCCTGTTTCTGCGCTGGATGTATCAGTTCGCGCCCAAGTACTGAATTTGATGATGGATCTACAACAAGATATGGGACTCTCTTATGTTTTTATTTCCCATGATCTCTCGGTTGTTGAGCATATTGCGGATGAAGTTATTGTAATGTATTTGGGGCGTTGTGTAGAAAAAGGAACAAAAGCTCAAATTTTTGAAAATCCACAACATCCTTATACACAGGCATTATTATCAGCAACACCAAGATTGACGCCTGAATTAAGACGAGAGCGTATTAAATTAA
>JAEYFY010000163.1 GCA_023454395.1 Pseudomonadota bacterium | reverse complement strand
TGTCGAGTTAAACAAAAAGACTGCAATTTTTTGAAAATGTTTCATTTATTAGTGCAGATTACGACAAGCTATTAAAAAGCAGTAATAAAAAACGGTCAGATTTATCTGGAAGTTATGCTAACTCGCCTGCAATTAAAGGAACAAA
Source organism: Pseudomonadota bacterium (assembly GCA_023454395.1). Lineage (GTDB taxonomy): Bacteria > Pseudomonadota > Gammaproteobacteria > Enterobacterales > Enterobacteriaceae > Proteus > Proteus appendicitidis. Next base: position 3,938 of record JAEYFY010000163.1, on the reverse strand, counting down.
TCTAACAGTTTCTATAGATTGATAGTGAAAATCATTACCTAAACGTCGGATAAACTTCAGTATTTGTTGTTGTTCACCAACAGGTATGATCATCCTGCCACCATCGGCTAACTGCATCAATAACTGTTGTGGTACTTCTGTTGCACATGCTGTCACTATTATGGCATTAAAAGGGGCTTTTGATGACCAGCCTTCCCATCCATCACCATGACGTGTCGAAATATTATGTAAATCAAGATGTTTAAAACGTCGTTTAGCTTGCCATTGCAATATTTTTATACGCTCAACGGAACTCACATGATGAACTAAATTTGCTAATACTGCAGTTTGATATCCCGAGCCTGTGCCAATTTCTAATACAGAATCGGTACTTTGTAATTCCAGTAACGTTGTCATTTTGGCAACAATATAAGGCTGTGAAATAGTTTGCCCATTGCCAATAGGCAAAGCCGTATTTTCATAAGCCTTATGAGAAAGCGCTTCATCAATAAAAAGCTCTCTTGGTACTTTACTCATTGCTTCCAACAGGCTCTCATCCTTGATGCCATGCTGTTTTAACATTGTCAGTAAGTCTTTCATTGACCGACTTAACATGTTTTTTTGACCTCTGTTTTATTTAACCAATTTTGTAGTAAATCAAGTGCTTTATAAGCTGTTAAATCGACATGTAATGGGGTTATTGAAACATAACCTTCGTCAATAGCGGCAAAGTCTGTATCGGGGCTTACATCATTTTTTTCACCTGGAGGCCCTATCCAATAAAGACTATTTCCTCTAGGGTCGGTATGTGTATAAACATGTTGTGCAGCATGACGACTACCACAGCGTGTAATACGAAAACCTTTTACTTCATCAAGAGGAATATCAGGAACGTTAATATTGAGAATATTTCCCGCTCTTAACGGCACTTGTTGTAACATTGCTAAGACTTCACAAGTCACTTGTGCGGCTGTCTCAAAGTGCGTTTCACCATCCAGTGAAACAGCAATGGCGGGTAAACCTAAAAAACGCCCTTCGGTTGCCGCAGCAACAGTACCTGAATAAATCACATCATCACCCAAATTAGGACCATGATTAATACCAGAAACCACAATATCAGGACGAGGACGGACTAAATGGTTTACACCAAGATAAACGCAATCTGTTGGTGTCCCTTCAACAATCGCAATATCTCCATTCTCAAGCTCTTGCTTACGTAGAGGTTTGTCAATTGTTAAAGAATTAGATGCAGCACTACGATTACGATCAGGTGCAACAATTTGTACATCATAACGCTGGCGCAATGCTTTAGCGAGAGTCTGTATCCCCTTCGCCATCACACCATCGTCATTACTCACCAATATTTTCAGCATCATCCTTCCCTAATAAGATTAATTCACGTACAACGCTAGTTGCAAAGCTTCCTGCGGGTAAAAAGAATGACAGAGAAACAGTGGTGTCGTCTACCCAATTCCATGACATATTTTCGGGTAATACATTGATAGCGCGTCTTGCATTATCAACTCGTTCTTGCCGAGCCAGTGACCAGAAAGCGTCATATTCTGCCAGATTTTTAGTTTCAAAATCTAATGCTTGTGATTGTGTACCTAAATTACCTTTACCCGGCAAAGGTGCCGTAATATGAACATCATGCTCTTCATAGCGAATTTGTGTTGGAGCCAATTCGGCTTCATCAACAACAAACCAGCTACCTCTTCCATGAAGTTGCATTGCATCACCAAGTATCACTTTTGAATATAAATCATTTTCCAATCTTTTACTGACGATATGATTAAACATCGCACTACGGGCTGCTGATAGATAAAAGCTACGTTTTCCGCGTTCTTTTACGCGGATTTCGTCCGTTGCCCAACGCATGGCTTGTCGTAAATTATCACCATTACGACCAAATCGTTGAGCGCCAAAGTAGTTAGGAATACCTTTCGCTTTTATTTGCGCTAATCGAGTATCAACAAAATCGCGATCAGAAATTTCTCGTAACACCAATGTAAAGTGATTACCTTTTAGCGTTCCTATACGTAATTTACGTTGCTGGCGAGTCGTTTCTAAAATTTCGCAACCTTCTAAAACAAGCTGACTAAAATCGGGCATCTCTTTACCCGGCATTCGCAGGCAAAACCATTGTTCAGTAACGGCATTTCTGTCTTTTAGTCCGGCGTAACTGGCATCACGAGGATGGATCCCAACAAATTTTGCCAATTTTTCAGCCACAAAAGCCGTGTTACAACCTGTTTTTCTGATTTTCACCATGACATGCTCGCCTTCACCATCAAGGGTGAAGCCAAGATCTTCACAGACAATAAAATCTTCAGGAATTGACTTTAGTAAGCCTGTTGCTTGTGGTTTTCCATGTAACCAATGGAGTTCAGGTAAATCACTCATTCAGGTAATGACTCTTTCATTAATAAAACGACGGCTTCACAGGCAATACCTTCTTTTCTACCAACAAAGCCAAGCTTTTCTGTTGTGGTCGCTTTCACATTGATATCATCAACATGGCAATGAAGATCTTCAGCGATATTGACGCGCATTTGCGGTGTATGAGGTAGCATTTTGGGTGCCTGAGCAATAATCGTGACATCTAAATTACCAATTCGGTAACCTTTGGCTCTTACGCGTGAGAATGCTTCACGAAGGAGTACACGGCTATCTGCACCTTTGTATGCAGGATCAGTATCAGGAAACAATGTGCCAATGTCGCCCATCGCTACCGCGCCTAAAATAGCATCTGTAACCGCATGTAATACGACATCACCGTCAGAGTGAGCTAACAGCCCTTGTTCGTAAGGAACTCTGACGCCGCCAATAATAATAGGACCTTCACCACCAAATTTGTGTACGTCGTAACCGTGTCCAATTCTCATTTTATTATGTGTTCCTTATACTGGTGATTTGGCGTGAGAGGAAAAACTCTGCAAGCGCTAAATCTTCTGGCTGAGTAACTTTGATATTATCTGCACGCCCTTTAACTAATAAAGGTTCATATCCAGCAAACTCCATCGCTGAGGCTTCATCAGTGATCGTCGCTTTTTGTGAGAGTGCATTTTCTATATTTTGTTTTAATAAAAACGCAGGAAAGAATTGTGGCGTTAATGCATGCCATAGGGTGGTTCTTTCTACTGTTTGTTCAATATGATTATCTTGTTGATGACTACGTTTCATTGTATCGCGAACAGGTGTCGCAAGAATGCCACCACAAAATTGTGGGTCCACAACGTTTTCATCAATTAATTGAATCAGATGATCAAGATCGCCAAAATGCAGGCAAGGTCTTGCTGCATCATGAACTAACGCCCATGTATTTTCAGAAAAATGTTGAGTGACATACTCTAAACCTGACAATACAGAGTCAGCACGTTCACCACCGCCATTAACCGTAATTATTCTTTCATCTTGCGCTAAAGGGAGAGTGTGAAAATAGCTGTCATTAGGGCTGATCGCCACGATAATGTGCGTTATGCGTGGGTGTTTTAATAAGGCATTAATGGTATGTTCAAGAATAGTCAATCCGCCAATCTTCAAATATTGTTTTGGGCAGACTGATTGCATTCGACTTCCAATACCAGCTGCTGGAATAACGGCAACAATAGGAAGAGTTGAGTTTGTTATATTCATTATGATATTTGTATCAGGACACACTATTAATTCAATAAATTAACGACGTGGTTGAGATTTATCGCTCACAATTCGGAAAAATGTCTCATTAGGCTTTATCATTCCTAACTCACTACGAGCGCGTTCTTCTAACGCTTCTTGCCCGCCATTGAGGTCATCAATCTCTGCAAATAGACGATCATTACGCTCTTTTAACTGCGTATTTTGCGCCAATGCAGATTCAACTTCTTGAGTTACTTTGTTGTAATCATGGATACCATTTTTACCTAACCACAATGAATATTGTAGCCAACCAAGTAAAATCAGAAGTAAGACTGTTAATT
>JAEYFY010000107.1 GCA_023454395.1 Pseudomonadota bacterium | reverse complement strand
GATCACTTGGTTGGTCTATGGACGTAAACACAATAAACAATAATGACGAATTATACGCAATGTGAGAGCGCTCGCGCGCATTGGGAGAGTATCTGATGAGTAAGTTTCTCGATAGATTCCGCTATTTCAAACAACTTGGTGATACCTTTTCAAAGGATCATGGCCAAGAGCTAAATGTTAACCGCGATTGGGAAGATGGTTATCGCAGTCGCTGGCAGCACGACAAAATTGTTCGTTCTACTCACGGCGTAAACTGTACCGGCTCTTGTAGCTGGAAAATTTACGTTAAAAATGGGTTAGTGACATGGGAAACCCAACAAACAGACTACCCGCGTACACGTCCTGATTTACCAGATCACGAGCCTCGTGGTTGTCCTCGTGGTGCAAGCTATTCATGGTATTTATATAGCGCGAACCGCGTTAAATACCCAATGGTACGTAAACGCCTCATTAAATTATGGCGTGAAGCCAAAGCACAACATAGCGATCCCGTTGATGCATGGGCTTCTATTGTTAACGCGCCAGAAAAAACCAAAAGCTATAAGCAAGCGCGTGGGCGTGGGGGTTTTGTCCGATCTTCATGGTCAGAAGTGAATGAAATCATTGCAGCTTCGAACGTGTTTACAGCAAAAGAGTTTGGCCCTGATCGTATTATCGGTTTCTCGCCAATTCCTGCTATGTCGATGGTGTCATATGCGGCAGGCGCGCGTTATTTATCGCTTATCGGTGGCGCATGTTTAAGTTTCTACGATTGGTATTGTGACTTACCACCTGCATCTCCAATGACTTGGGGTGAGCAAACAGACGTACCTGAATCAGCAGACTGGTATAACTCTTCTTATCTGATTGCGTGGGGTTCTAACGTACCTCAAACCCGTACTCCTGATGCGCACTTCTTTACCGAAGTTCGTTATAAAGGCACTAAAACTGTTGCCGTAACGCCAGATTACGCTGAAATTGCAAAGCTCTGTGACCAATGGTTAAACCCAAAACAAGGTACAGACAGCGCCATGGCAATGGCGATGGGACACGTTATTCTTAGCGAATTCCACGTTAAGCGCCAAACAGAATATTTCCGCAACTATGTGCGCACTTACACTGATATGCCAATGTTGGTGATGCTAGATAAACACGACTCAGGCAAGCTAGTTGCAGGTCGTATGTTGCGTGCTTCTGATTTAGTGAACAATCTGGATCAAGAGAAAAATCCAGAGTGGAAAACTATTGCAATTGATGAGCAAACCCAACAATTGGTTGCGCCTCAAGGTTCGATGGGCTTTCGTTGGGAAGGCGTGGCTAAATGGAACCTAGAGCCTAAAGATGGCAAAAGTGGCGAAAATGTCACATTGCAATTAGGTCTTTTAGATAATCATGATGATGTTGTTGATGTCGCATTCCCTTATTTCGGTGGCATTAAAAGCGAATATTTTGAAGGTGTTGCGCTTGATGATGTGCTTGTTCACAAGCTACCCGTTAAACGTATTACACTTGCTAATGGTGAAGAGAAATACATCACAACAGTCTATGACTTATTGTTAGCCAACTACGGGGTTGATCGCGGTTTAAATGATGAAAACTGTGCGTCAAACTACGATGAAATTAAAGCATATTCACCTGCATGGGCTGAAAAAGTCACAGGCGTAAGTCGCCAAGATATCACTCGTATAGCGCGTGAATTTGCGGATAACGCAGAAAAAACACATGGTCGTTCAATGGTGATTGTGGGAGCGGGTATTAACCACTGGTATCACATGGATATGACGTATCGTGGCATTATCAATATGCTGATTTTCTGTGGTTGCGTTGGTCAAAGTGGTGGCGGTTGGGCGCACTATGTTGGACAAGAAAAACTGCGTCCACAAACCGGTTGGTTGCCATTAGCCTTTGGTCTTGACTGGCAGCGTCCGCCTCGTCATATGAATAGTACGTCATTTTTCTATAACCACTCAAGTCAGTGGCGTTATGAAACCGTATCACCAACAGAGTTGTTATCACCATTAGCGGATAAATCTCGCTTTAGCGGTAGTTTGGTCGATATGAACGTACGCTCAGAACGTATGGGCTGGTTACCTTCTGCGCCTCAATTAAACTTAAACCCGCTGTCTATTGCGAAAAAAGCGCAGGAAGCCGGCGTGAGTGCTGCGGATTACACCGTTAATGCATTGAAATCAGGTGAAATCCGCTTTGCTTCAGAACAACCTGATAACCCACAAAATTTCCCACGTAATTTATTTATCTGGCGTTCTAACTTGTTAGGTTCGGCGGGTAAAGGGCATGAGTATTTACTGAAATACTTGCTGGGAACGGAAAACGGATTACAAGGTAAAGATTTAGGCGAACAAGGCCAAGTTAAGCCACAAGAAGTGGAATGGCAAGATAAAGGCGGTGAAGGTAAAGTTGATTTAGTGGTGACTTTAGACTTCCGTATGTCAAGTACCTGTCTCTTCTCAGATATCGTTTTACCAACCGCAACATGGTATGAAAAAGATGATATGAATACCTCGGATATGCATCCATTTATTCATCCATTAACAGCCGCGGTTGATCCTGCTTGGGAATCTAAAACAGACTGGGAAATTTATAAAGGTATCGCTAAAACCTTCTCTAAATTGTGTGTAGGTCATTTAGGGGTTGAAACCGATTTAGTGACATTACCTATTCAGCATGACTCTGCCGCTGAAATGGCTCAGCCTTTTGATGTAAAAGATTGGAAAAAAGGTGAATGTGATCTTATTCCGGGTAAAACAGCACCGCATCTTATTCCTGTTGAGCGTGATTATCCTAATACTTATGCCCGCTTTACCTCTTTAGGTCCTCTGTTAGATAAGTTAGGAAATGGCGGTAAAGGGATCAGTTGGAATACACAGGCAGAAGTCGATTTCCTGAAAAAACTCAATCGAGTTCGTCATGATGGCGCAGCAAAAGGGCGTCCAGCGATTGAAACTGCGATTGATGCAGCCGAAGTTATCCTCTCTTTAGCCCCTGAAACTAACGGTCAGGTGGCGGTAAAAGCGTGGGATGCACTCAGTAAAGTGACAGGACGTGATCACACTCATTTAGCTAAAGTCAAAGAAGACGAGAAAATTCGTTTCCGCGATATCGTTGCTCAACCTCGTAAGATCATTTCAAGCCCTACATGGTCTGGACTTGAAGATGAACATGTCTCTTATAACGCCTGTTATACCAACGTTCACGAGATGATCCCTTGGCGTACTTTAAGTGGTCGTCAGCAGTTGTATCAAGATCACGAGTGGATGCGTGCTTATGGTGAAAGTTTAGTGGTTTATCGTCCACCAATTGATACTAAGGCGATTGATGCGGTTAAAGGTAAAAAGCCAAATGGTTTCCCTGAAAAAGCGCTGAACTTCCTAACGCCTCACCAAAAATGGGGTATTCACTCAACGTATAGCGATAACTTACTGATGTTAACGCTTGGTCGTGGTGGCCCTGTGGTTTGGCTGAGTGAAGATGATGCTAAAGAGATGGGAATTCGTGATAACGATTGGGTTGAAGCTTATAACAGTAACGGTGCATTAACCGCCAGAGCGATTGTCAGCCAACGTATTCCTGATGGCATGATTTATATGTATCACGCACAAGAACGCCAAATAAACCTGCCAGGATCTGAAATAACAGGAATGCGTGGCGGTATTCACAACTCTGTGACGCGTGTTTGTCCTAAACCAACTCATATGATTGGTGGATATGCTCAGTTGGCTTATAGCTTTAACTATTACGGTACTGTGGGTTCTAACCGTGATGAGTTTGTTGTGGTGCGTAAAATGAAACAGATTGATTGGCTTGATGGTGAAGGTGATGCTTATCAACAGACCC
>JAEYFY010000105.1 GCA_023454395.1 Pseudomonadota bacterium | reverse complement strand
GATCACTTGGTTGGTCTATGGACGTAAACACAATAAACAATAATGACGAATTATACGCAATGTGAGAGCGCTCGCGCGCATTGGGAGAGTATCTGATGAGTAAGTTTCTCGATAGATTCCGCTATTTTAAGCAGCTTGGTGATACCTTTTCAAAGGATCATGGCCAAACGCTAAATGTTAACCGCGATTGGGAAGATGGTTACCGTAGTCGCTGGCAACACGACAAAATTGTTCGTTCTACTCACGGTGTAAACTGTACCGGCTCTTGTAGCTGGAAAATTTACGTCAAAAATGGGTTAGTCACATGGGAAACCCAACAAACGGACTACCCACGTACACGCCCTGATTTACCGGATCATGAGCCTCGAGGCTGCCCTCGTGGTGCAAGCTATTCATGGTATTTATATAGCGCGAACCGTGTTAAATACCCAATGGTGCGTAAACGCCTCATTAAATTATGGCGTGAAGCAAAAGCACAACATCGTGATCCTGTTGATGCATGGGCTTCTATTGTTGGCTCACCAGAAAAAACCAAAAGCTATAAGCAAGCACGTGGGCGGGGCGGTTTTGTTCGCTCTTCATGGTCAGAAGTGAATGAAATCATTGCCGCTTCTAACGTGTTTACTGCAAAAGAGTTTGGTCCTGATCGTATTATCGGTTTCTCGCCAATTCCGGCTATGTCGATGGTGTCATATGCGGCGGGTGCACGTTATTTATCGCTTATTGGTGGCGCGTGTTTAAGTTTCTACGATTGGTATTGTGACTTACCCCCTGCATCTCCAATGACTTGGGGTGAGCAAACAGACGTACCAGAATCAGCAGACTGGTATAACGCTTCTTATCTGATTGCATGGGGTTCTAACGTACCGCAAACCCGTACTCCTGATGCGCACTTCTTTACCGAAGTTCGTTATAAAGGCACGAAAACCGTTGCGGTAACGCCAGATTACGCTGAAATTGCCAAGCTCTGTGACCAATGGTTAAACCCAAAACAAGGTACTGATAGCGCAATGGCAATGGCGATGGGACACGTTATTCTTAACGAATTCCACGTTAAACGCCAAACTGAATATTTTAGTAACTATGTGCGCACTTACACTGATATGCCAATGTTGGTGATGTTAGATAAACACGACTCAGGTAAGTTAGTTGCAGGTCGTATGTTGCGTGCTTCTGATTTAGTGAACAATCTGGATCAAGAGAAAAATCCAGAGTGGAAAACCATTGCCATTGATGAGAAAACACAGCAATTGGTTGCACCTCAAGGTTCGATGGGCTTTCGTTGGGAAGGCGCTGCTAAATGGAACCTTGAGCCTAAAGATGGTAAAAGTGGCGAAGATGTCACCTTACAATTAGGTCTTTTAGATCACCACGACGATATTGTTGATGTGGCATTCCCTTATTTTGGCGGGATCAAGAGTGAATACTTTGAAGGTGTTGCCCTTGATGATGTGCTAGTTCACAAGTTACCGGCTAAACGCATTACACTTGCTAATGGTGAAGAAAAATACATCACAACTGTCTATGATTTATTGTTAGCCAACTATGGTGTTGATCGCGGTTTAAATGATGAAAACTGTGCGTCAAACTACGATGAAATTAAAGCATATTCACCTGCATGGGCTGAAAAAGTGACAGGTGTCAGTCGTCAAGATATCACCCGTATAGCGCGTGAATTCGCGGATAACGCAGAAAAAACCCATGGTCGTTCAATGGTGATAGTGGGAGCCGGTATTAACCACTGGTATCACATGGACATGACCTATCGTGGCATTATCAATATGCTGATTTTCTGTGGTTGCGTCGGTCAAAGTGGTGGTGGTTGGGCACACTATGTTGGACAAGAAAAACTGCGTCCACAAACGGGTTGGTTGCCATTAGCCTTTGGTCTTGACTGGCAGCGTCCGCCTCGCCATATGAACAGTACGTCATTTTTCTATAACCACTCAAGTCAGTGGCGTTATGAAACTGTATCACCAACCGAGTTGTTATCGCCATTAGCGGATAAATCTCGCTTTACTGGTAGCTTGGTTGATATGAACGTGCGTTCAGAGCGTATGGGGTGGTTACCTTCCGCACCGCAATTAAACGTGAACCCTCTGTCTATTGCGAAAAAAGCGCAAGAAGCAGGTGTTAGTGCCACTGATTATACCGTTAATGCATTGAAATCAGGTGAAATTCGTTTTGCTTCAGAACAACCTGATAATCCACAAAACTTCCCGCGTAATTTATTTATCTGGCGTTCTAATCTATTAGGCTCTGCGGGTAAAGGGCATGAGTATTTACTGAAATATTTACTGGGCACTGAGAACGGTCTACAAGGTAAAGATTTAGGCGAGCAAGGCCACGTTAAGCCACAAGAAGTGGAATGGCAAGATAAAGGCGGTGAGGGTAAAGTTGATTTAGTGGTGACGTTAGACTTCCGTATGTCGAGCACCTGCCTGTTTTCCGATATCGTTTTACCCACCGCTACATGGTATGAAAAAGATGATATGAATACGTCGGATATGCATCCATTTATTCATCCATTAACCGCTGCGGTTGATCCTGCTTGGGAATCTAAAACAGATTGGGAAATCTATAAAGGTATCGCTAACACCTTCTCTAAATTGTGTGTAGGTCATTTAGGTGTCGAAACGGATTTAGTGACACTACCGATTCAGCATGATTCCGCCGCTGAAATGGCACAGCCTTTTGATGTAAAAGATTGGAAAAAAGGTGAATGTGACCTAATTCCGGGTAAAACAGCACCACACCTGATCCCGGTTGAGCGTGATTATCCAAATACCTATGCTCGCTTTACCTCACTTGGGCCGTTAATGGATAAATTAGGTAATGGCGGTAAAGGGATCAGTTGGAATACACAGACAGAAGTTGATTTCCTGAAAAAACTTAATCGTGTTCGTCATGAAGGTGCAGCAGAAGGGCGCCCAGCGATTGAAACCGCGATTGATGCCGCCGAAGTTATCCTCTCTTTAGCCCCTGAAACTAACGGTCAAGTGGCGGTAAAAGCGTGGGATGCACTCAGTAAAGTGACAGGACGCGATCACACTCATTTAGCTAAAGTCAAAGAAGATGAGAAAATTCGTTTCCGCGATATCGTTGCTCAACCTCGTAAGATCATTTCAAGTCCTACATGGTCTGGTCTTGAAGATGAGCATGTCTCTTATAACGCTTGTTATACCAACGTTCACGAGATGATCCCTTGGCGTACTTTAAGTGGCCGTCAGCAGTTGTATCAAGATCACGAGTGGATGCGTGCTTATGGCGAAAGTTTAGTGGTCTATCGTCCACCTATTGATACGAAGGCGATTGATGCGGTTAAAGGTAAAAAACCCAATGGTTTCCCTGAAAAAGCGCTGAACTTCCTGACGCCTCACCAGAAATGGGGTATTCACTCAACGTATAGCGATAACTTACTGATGTTAACGCTCGGTCGTGGTGGCCCTGTGGTTTGGTTGAGTGAAGATGATGCTAAAGAGATGGGGATTCGTGATAACGATTGGGTTGAAGCATACAACAGCAATGGTGCGCTAACGGCGAGAGCAATTGTCAGCCAACGTATTCCTGATGGCATGATTTATATGTATCACGCTCAGGAGCGTCAAATAAATTTACCGGGCTCTGAAATCACAGGAATGCGTGGCGGTATTCACAACTCTGTGACGCGCGTTTGCCCTAAACCCACTCATATGATTGGCGGATACGCTCAGTTGGCTTATAGCTTTAACTATTACGGTACTGTGGGTTCTAACCGTGATGAGTTTGTTGTGGTGCGTAAAATGAAACAGATTGATTGGCTTGATGGTGAAGGTGATGCTTATCAACAGACCC
>JAEYFY010000002.1 GCA_023454395.1 Pseudomonadota bacterium | reverse complement strand
TTTCTTGTTAAATGCAGTTAACCTATTCTAGGATTGATGTGAATGCTTTATCTGTTGCTGTAAGAAATTATTTTAATTAAAAACTGAAAAGATCATTAATGCGCAACGAAGTGCAACGTTCCTGTACGAGTCAAAAGCATACCGATGATCGGAAACAGATTTATGGAGAACTGCAATTATGGCTTTAACTTCGCCAATGCTAATTACATTTACGATCTACATCTTGGGTATGCTTTTTATTGGCTACCTTGCTTATCGTTCAACAAAAAACTTTGATGATTATATTCTTGGCGGTCGGCGACTTGGCAGTGTAGTTACTGCGTTGTCAGCGGGTGCTTCAGACATGAGTGGTTGGTTATTAATGGGATTGCCTGGCGTGGTATTTTTTGCCGGTATTTCAGAGAGCTGGATTGCTATTGGACTCTGTTTAGGGGCGTGGCTAAACTGGCGTTTAGTGGCAGGGCGTTTACGTTTGCAAACTGAAAAAAACAATAATGCATTAACGTTACCCGATTATTTGACATCGCGTTTTGATGATAAAAGCAAAATGCTACGTATCATTTCAGCGTTAGTTATTCTTATCTTCTTTACTATCTATTGTGCATCAGGTGTGGTTGCTGGTGGAATGCTGTTTGAATCTACATTTCATATTCCTTATCACGAAGCGATGATTTATGGTGCGCTTGCAACTATTGCATATACCTTTTTAGGTGGCTTTCTTGCTGTAAGTTGGACAGATACTGTTCAAGCGACTTTAATGATTTTTGCTCTGATCCTAACGCCTATTATTGTTATTTTCTCCGTGGGTGGCATTGATACTTCTGTTGCTATCATTAAAGCAAAAGATCCATCTTATTTGGATATGTTCAAAGGGCTTGATTTCATCGCAATTATTTCGTTATTAGCATGGGGATTGGGCTATTTTGGGCAACCTCATATTCTTGCTCGTTTTATGGCGGCTGACTCTAACCAAACTATTCGTAAAGCACGCCGTATTGGTATGACGTGGATGATCCTCTGTTTAGGCGGTACGGTTGCAGTTGGATTTTTTGGTATTGCTTACTTTGAAATGAATCCTGCACAAGCGGGTGCTGTAACAGCTAAAAATGAACGTATTTTTATGGAGTTGGCTTCACTGCTCTTTAATCCATGGATTGCTGGTATTCTGTTGTCTGCAATTCTAGCTGCAGTAATGAGTACATTAAGCTGTCAATTATTAGTCTGTGCAAGTGCATTAACTGAAGATTTATACAAGCCATTTATTCGTAAAAGTGCGAGCCAAAAAGAGTTAGTTTGGGTAGGGCGTGGCATGGTGTTATTAGTTGCGATTATTGCAATCTTCCTAGCGCGTGATCCAAACAATAAGGTGCTTGATTTAGTGAGTAACGCGTGGGCTGGTTTTGGTGCTGCTTTTGGCCCTGTGATCCTCATTTCTGTAATGTGGAAACGTATGACTCGTAATGGTGCATTTGCTGGAATGTTGATTGGTGCTTTAACTGTGTTAGTGTGGATGCAATATAAATGGTTTGGGTTATATGAAATTATTCCTGGTTTTATCTTTGCCTCTATTGCTATCGTTGTCATCAGTTTAATGGGTAAAGAGCCAAGTAAAGAGAATCAACAACGCTTTGATGAAGCTGAAACTCAATATCGTAATACATAATAAAATAGAGAAAATGAGATAAATAAAAGGTCACTTTATTAAATAAAGTGACCTTTGTTATATAAACTCATTATAAATTTAAAAGGGAGTATGATTTTAAACTTTTAACACTAATAAATTATTCATAATATTCAAATTTATTATATACAATTGCTGTGCTGGTATCGATTATGGTGCCATCTTTTCTAACTTCACTTACCATTTTCCATGTTAAGCAATTATTATATTTATCCCATTCTAGGCAAGTACTATCATACTCTCTTATATCATCATACAAACTCGTAAATATTTGCGTTTGATGTAAGATTTTATCATCTTTACCATAATTAAATTCTAATATAACTTCATTATTATCAATTGCTTTTAAGAGACGACCTTTATTATCATAAGAATAATAAATTGTACTTCCCTGATTTTCAGCGTTAGATTCAATAATTGTTTCTGATGCAATCTTACTGCCATCATAAAAAATTTCTGAAAAATCAGTACCTATAAGTTTTCCATCTCCATCATAAAAATGAGAGGTTTTATTTATTAGCTGGTTTTGATCATTTTTACCATATATCTCATTAAGATAGAGTGTATAGATCTTGTGTAAACTCTTTAGCTGGTATTTATATTTGATATTATAAGGTGTTGACATTCTTACAAGATTTGTTTCGATCCGCTCATGAATATATTCTTGCGTAGACGAATCAAATTTAGTGAGAGAGCCACATTCATCAAATTGAATTTCACCTTTATAGGCTTTAAATCGACCTTTTTCAGGTAATGTGCTAGTGATAATGATGGATTTTATAGGGCCATAATAAAACTCTAACAGGGTGGGCATATTATTGGAATGATTCACCTGTTTTTGTTGAACTTTACAAGATGTTGATGTCGCAAATACTGGGAGTGACATAAAAAGTGTGCATAGAGAAAAAATAGAAAGGAGTGATAATTTCATATAATGAGTCATCTTAAATTTTATTAAAAGAGAACACGCTATAAAGCCTATTCATCATTAATTGATTTAAGTAGTTTTACACAAATTGTTTTTTAATGAAAGTATCACGAGGGAGTATTTAATCATAGATAAGATGATATGTAATAAATATAAAAACCAGTCTATTTTTGATAGTCTGATTTTTATATTATTAACTTAAATTTGATATGAGAATATAATATAAATATTATTCGTAGTAAATAAACTCGTTATGAAGCATAGCCTTACTAAAATTAATGACTTCATCATCAAATTTAATCGTACTTTCAAGTTCCTCTTTTGAACAATTGGCAAATTTGTCCCATTCAAGGCAAGTAGTGATAAAGGCTTTATCTTCTCCATTAATACCTTTGATATAGTTTGATTGAGTAACTACTTTTCCTGTTAGATCATACTTATATTCTAGGTTTATTTTGCCATCTTCGATTACAGATTGTAATTTTCCTTGAGGATTATAAATGTACTCTGTTGTGATAGTCTCAGTTGTAGGATCAGACGATTTGCTAGTTTCTTTAATAATGCGTCCATCTTTATAGTCGAATTGGCTGGTAATGGTATCCAGCAAAGTGCCATCATTTGAATAATATTGAATAACTTTTTTGTTGAAGCGGTTCTGCCCATCTTTATGATAGGTTTCTTGCATATAGATAGAGTGTGAGCCATAGGCATTTTTTATCTGAAACTGATATCGGATAACAGAAGGGTTATCAGGCAATGTTCTTATTAAATTAGTTTCTATATTGCCTTCAACGTACTCTTGCATTGATGTGCTATCTTTCAATAACTTTCCACACTCATCAAAGTGAATTTCACCTTTTAGTGCTTTGAAACGTCCGTCATGAGGTAACGTGCTTGTCATCGTGACTGATTTAACCGGGCCGTTATACGCACTGAGCAATATAATGTTGCTATTGGCAATATTGATTTGTTTTTCAGTCTCTGTGCATTGAGTTGAAGCTGCGATTGCTGGCAATGAAGAAACCGCATAAAGGGAAAGAGGGATAAGGAACTGTTGTAATTTCATAAGACCATCCATGATGCTCGTCATATTTTAAGTTGTAGCGTTGTTGGCTGCACTCACGCTAGTTACCTACTTTTTTGTATGCACCTAGCAACTCGTTTGCTTGTCGCCTAGCCACACCTAGAATTATTTAGAGTATAAAGTATAGGGTATGTGTCTAGTATAAGTAATTGGTCTGCCAAATAGTATAGATAAAATCCTATATAATTGACCGATACATAAAGAGAATAAAAATATTTTGGAGCATGTATATGTTAAACGCATTTTCATTTATGACTGACACGGCAACTCTGGCTATTTTTGATTTACAAGCAATCCAACATAGAAAGTCAGATACAGCAGATTGGTGGAGCATACCTGATGATGAGTTAGATGAAATGAACAAAGGTAATATCGCATTTATTGGTTTAGGTAATGATGGTTTTTACACGATTAATCTATGCGATAAAATTGACGCTCCAGATGTAAAAATAAACATACACTGTCCATCAGGTGAAATTTTCATTGGTGCAGGAGAGGATACAACTGGCGGTGATTTAGAGCCAGATGATCCACAATATCGTGCAGGAGAAGTTATTTTTCTCCCAGTAGGTAATTATGAAGTTTCATTAAAAAAGGTAAGCAACATGCTTTTTATTTCTATCATTTTCAGTAAAGTGAAACTAAATAAGTTTAAGAATGTTTTACGTTTAGATTAAAGAAATATATAAATGGTAACTTAAAAGCATAATAACAATTGAAAAAATACCATTATTTAAAATGCCATTTATCAAACAGAAAATCGACCTGGTGGGTAGCAAAATAAATACCATTAGCTACATTTTGATTGATGACTTTGACGGAGAATTTAAAGATAAGAAAGAGATAAAGTAAGTTTGCTTGTGGTTTATATTGTATTATCTAATTAAATTAGACTAATTGTTTGTTTTGGTTAGTCTCACTAATTATAAAAACTGAAGGAAATATAAGTCGATACTGTTTTTTTAATTATCGTATTATTTTGAGTTTTTAGCTTAAGATAAATGCGACACTTTTACGACACTCAGTTATAAAAACAAAAAAGCCACTTATTTCTAAGTGGCATAAATGTCTGATTTATCAGCGTAAATTTGGTGGGTCGTGGGAGGCTCGAACTCCCGACCAATTGATTAAGAGTCAACTGCTCTACCGACTGAGCTAACAACCCGATGCGCTAATTATTCTCCTCTGAAATGCGATGGTCAAGTGCTTATTTTGATTTTTTTTCAAATGGATAAAATATCGCCGATTAAATTAAAGAAAGGATCTTATCTGGTTATCAAAGCACCATTCATTTTACTAAAAGTGATCTTTTCATTACTTATACTGAGATTTGTGTCACAATAATTTCGCAAACATATTACCGCGCCAAAAAATAAAATAGCGGTAAAAACAACATCAAAAATATGAAAACACTTCAGGTATTGTATGGAAGATCAAACAGAAATTTCTCCACCCGTTAGAGTGAAAAATGCCACTCTACAGCGGGGACTAACAAATCGTCATATTCAATTAATTGCCATTGGTGGTGCTATCGGTACTGGTCTATTTATGGGATCAGGGAAAACCATTTCGTTAGCGGGACCATCAATTATTTTTGTTTATATGATAATTGGCTTTGTCTTGTTCTTTGTGATGAGAGCCATGGGCGAGCTGTTATTATCAAATTTAGAATATAAGTCATTTAGTGATTTTGCTGGTGATTTATTAGGTCCATGGGCTGGTTTTTTTGTCGGTTGGACTTATTGGTTTTGCTGGGTCATTACGGGTATTGCCGATATTGTCGCGATAACATCCTATATTAGTTATTGGGTTCCTAATTTTCCTGAATGGGGCACATCCTTTATTTGTGTGCTGACATTGCTTATTTTAAATTTAGCGACAGTCAAACTCTTCGGGGAAATGGAATTTTGGTTCTCGATGATAAAAATAACCGCAATTGTCTCTTTAATTATTGTGGGTATTGTTCTTATCAGTATTGGGTTTGAATCGCCAGCAGGGCATACCGCAGCACTAGAGAATATTTGGAATGATGGAGGAATGTTCCCTAAAGGGTTAAGTGGATTTTTTGCCGGATTCCAAATTGCTATTTTTGCTTTTGTTGGGATTGAATTAGTCGGCACTGCGGCTGCAGAAACGCGTAATCCAGAAAAATCCTTACCGAAAGCTATCAATGCTATCCCTATCCGTATTATTACTTTTTACGTATTCGCATTAGCGATTATTATGTCGGTAACTCCATGGCGTTCTATTTTGGCGGATAAAAGCCCATTTGTTGAGTTATTCGTTATGATAGGAATACCAGCAGCTGCAAGTTTAGTAAACTTTGTGGTATTAACAGCGGCAGCCTCTTCTGCAAATAGTGGGATATTCTCCACAAGCCGAATGTTATTTGGTTTATCTAAAGAAGGTGAAGCACCAAAACAGTTTAGCCAATTATCTAAACGTGCCGTACCTGCCAATGGGCTGTTATTTACTAGCTTATGTTTATCGTGCGGGATTGTATTAATTTACTTTATTCCTGATGTCATGCATGTATTTACCTTGGTAACAACAGTGTCGGCATTATTATTTATGTTTATTTGGAGTATGATTTTATGCTCTTATTTAGCATATCGTAAAAAACGCCCACAATTGCATGAGAAGTCTATCTATAAAATGCCTTTGGGAATTATTATGTCATGGTTATGTCTTGCGTTTTTTGTATTTATGACTGTGCTACTTGCTTTTGAACATGATACTCGCCAAGCATTAAGTGTGACTCCATTATGGTTTATTGCCTTAGCGATTGGTTATCAATACGTTAAGAAGAACAAGCAGAAAAATCTTTCTCAAAAGTAATACAATAGCGATCTAGTAAAAGTGAAAAGCCTTATTTTAATAAGGCTTTTTATTTATTAGTAATATGTTATTACTAATAAAAAATGATTAAAAATAAACTTTATATTTATTTCTGTTTGTTTCTATTTTTGTTTTTTTACTTAGTGTTTGCCTTTATTTTGAGTAAAAAATAGACGTTATTTTTTTGAAATAAACTATTTTTAAAATATGTTAACTACATCCGGCATTTTTCTAGAAATACACTATCCTACAATTAAAATAAAAGGAGACGGTATGTATAAGAATATTTTGGTTCCCATTGATATTGATGAAGATAACCTGATGAACAAAGCAATTCCGTTAGTGGAAAACATTGCAAAAAATGAAGATCCTTATGTTCACTTTTTGTATGTGTTGCCTAAACTTCCACAATCTTCTTATTATCGACTTGTTATGAATGGCGATCAATTAGATCAAGGATGCTTAAAAACGTCAGCAGAAAAAGAACTTAAAAAAATAATCGAGCGTTTTGATTTACCTGATGACCGAATGCAAACTCACATTTGTATTGGTACACCACGAGATGCAATATTACAGATTGCTGATGAAGTGAATGCAGATTTAATTGTGATTAGTTCGCATAATCCTGAAGATGATTCTTATCATATCGGTTCAACCGCCGCAGATATTACACGTTATGCAAAACGTTCTGTTATGGTAGTGCGATAATAGAGGGAGTTAGATAAGCCTAATGTGTTTATAAGCGAACAGTAAGAATATCTGCAAGGTTTAGTGATATCGCTGTTATGTTTTGTTCACACATAACAGCGATTATGCGACCAAAAGACAAAGCAATCGCACGAATCAGCAGCTTTTATATTTGGAACAAATTCTTTTTTTAATTACTATTAAGTTATCTCCTGATAATAATTAAAAAATCCCTATGTTAACGATCACCGCATTACTAGAAAACAAATCGATTAATCCTGAACTTAGCCATTATCCTGGTTTATCATTATTGTTAGAAGATGATGAGTGCCAAGCTAAAATTCTTTTTGATACTGGAAAAGACCTTACCTTTATTTCAAATGCAAAAAAAATGGGTATTGATTTAACCACATTGAAAACGATTGTTGTGTCTCATGGGCATTATGATCATTTTGGTGGGCTTACACATTTGCCTGCAGATTTTTTCACTCATAAACCACGAGTTATCGCTCATCCACATTTATTTTCTATTCGTTATTCAGCCCTTTTTTTAGGCAATAAAAATATTAAATTTAAACGGTTAGCACCTTTATTTGATCGAGCAAAACTCGAAGCGCAGTTTGCTTTTGAATTAACACAAGCTCCGTTAGTAATCGAAGAAAATTTTATCTATTCGGGACAAGTGACTCAACGCCAAGTGGATAAACGCTATGGTGTTATTATTCATGGATCAGGCGAAGAAGATGATTACGTTCTTGATGATAGCTTTCTTGTTTGGCAAGGGAGAAAAGGGCTAGTGATTATCACGGGTTGTAGCCATTCGGGAATTGAATCCATTATTGGGCATGCAAAAAAAATAACCGGAAATAACCAAATTCAAGCGATTATAGGCGGGCTGCATTTACGTTGTGCAACACCATCAGCATTACAACGCGCTAAAAAAGCCATAGATGAAAATATTGATGTGTATGGATGTCATTGCACTGGTGTATTAGGGCGAAAATATCTTAATGCGAAAGATTTCAATACAGGGCAATCTTTATCTTTTGAGTAGTATTTAATGCAACGAAGTCTATTGAAAGCAGTGAATTTTTTGTTTTTTGGTCTGTATTCTAACAAATTAACCTATTGAAATAAAAAAATTAAAGTACATTTAGTGCTATTTATAACGAAGAAAAATGTAGAATACTTATTGGCAATAAATGAGCTAACTTTATTGCCAAAAAGAAAGTGTATTGGTGATTTTACTTGCGAATAACCATTACTGAACGTGACGTATTGTTTACAATATAATCCGCTGTCGAACCCAGTAAAATATTACGTTTATTGCGAGAACTTGAACCAATAATAATGGTATCTGCATCAATTTTATCTGCTAGCTCTAGAATATTATAATTAGGTGTACCAATAACAGCATGGCATTGGTATTGCTCTTTGGGTAAGTGAAATTGTTGTTTTACGCATTGCTCTAATTTTTCAGTCAATAAAACTAAAGCTTGTTGCTTTTTTTCAATGACAGACGTGCTATTACAATCAAGCCCGTAAGCTTCTAAAGAGCGCAAATTAGGCATAACTGTAATGAAATGGAAATAATTTTCTGGTTTCCTAGCTAGAAAGTGAATATCTTCGATCATACGCTGAATTCTACTATCTTCTAATAAATCAATTGCAACGAGGTATTTGTTAGCCATAGTGTGCCTTTTCAATAAATTAGCCCTTAAATTAAGTATAAGTAAATCAGCTTATAAGTTGAAATTTAAAAGCAAATATTGCGATTATTGCATCATTATTCTTGGTTTTTTGGCTCTAAAAGATAAAAAAATGGTGTGGTGAATGCGTAAATCCATTAAAATTGTCTAATAAACCTTTTATTATTTTTACACATCACGGAATGATCCCACTAGGTTATAGTTTATATGAAAAAATCAAGCGAAGACTTACTGAAATGTATTGCCACTATATTACAGTGGGTGCTTAATATTGGGTTACTTATTTTAGCGATTGTATTGGTCAGTTTTCTTATCAAAGAAACCTATGTAATCGCTTCATTATTATTTAATTTAGGTGCAGAAGAGTCGTCTTATCAATTATTAGAAGGTATTTTGATCTACTTTCTCTATTTTGAGTTTATTGCTCTTATTGTTAAGTATTTTTTATCTGGTGGGCATTTCCCTCTTAGATATTTTATTTATATTGGAATAACCGCAATAGTGCGTTTAATTATTGTTGAGCATAAAGACTCTGTTGATACGCTAATTCAATCAGGTGCAATATTATTGTTAGTTATTGCGTTATTTATCGCTAATACTGAAAAATTAAAACGAACTTGATCTGTCTATAAGTTGTGCTTAGTAAGCTACTTAGCAGAGAAAGCATGACTTAAGATTAAAAATAAAGAGTAAGGTTTTCCGCAAGATTGGGAGAGGTATGTTATTATCTCTCCCAATTCTATTCTGGGTTATACAAAAAATATTATTATGTCTTATCAATGTCCATTATGTTATCAGGCGCTTTCTCTTCAAGCTCACAGTTGGGTTTGTGAAAATAATCATCAATTTGATTGTGCTAAAGAAGGGTATGTCAATTTGTTGCCAGTGCAATTTAAACGCTCAAAAGAGCCTGGTGATAGCGCTGAAATGATTAACGCACGCCGTGAGTTTTTAGATGCCGGTTTTTACCAGCCAATGCGAGATAAAGTGGCTGAGTTAATACAAACATTATTGCCTGAAGATAACAGTGTTGTATTGGATATTGGTTGTGGTGAAGGTTATTACACCAATCAAATTTATCAAAATCTAAAATTACATCACCCACAAGTCTATGGCTTAGATGTTTCTAAGGTTGCGATTAAATACGCCGCTAAACGTTATACATCCATTCATTTTTGTGTAGCTTCAAGTCAACGTTTACCTTTTTGTGATGCCTCTTTAAATGCGGTTGTGCGTATTTACGCTCCGTGTAATAGTGATGAATTAGCAAGAGTCATTGTACACAATGGCTATATTATTACGGTTACACCGGCTCCTCGTCATCTTTATCAGTTAAAAGCACTGATTTATTCAGAAGTACATCTTCATCCATTAAAAGAAGAACATTTTGATGGATTTAATAAAGTGTCTGAACATCAAGTTGCTTATATGATGAATTTAAACGGTAAGCAGGCTTTTGATTTATTACAAATGACACCGTTTGCATGGCGTGCAAGTGAAGAAGTAAAACAGGCATTAGCGGCAAATAAAAACTTTGAATGTGAAACAGACTTTTTAATTCGTGTTTATCAACGTCATGCTTAATCATGTGAAATAAAAATATTTTATTAAATTAATAAAAAAGCTTAGGTTGTGATATTTAAAACCTAAGCTTTTTAATATGCTTTATTAGCAATTAGTTAGCGTACATAAATAATTCTAAGTGCTCGAATACAATATTAAAGCCGATAGCAATTAATACGATCCCACCAATAATTTCTGCTTTTTTTCCAAGCACTGGGCCAACATAACGACCAATTAACATACCCAGCGTTGCCATGATCATGGTCATCATACCAATCGTCATTGCGGTATGAACAATATTGACTTGAAGGAAGGCTAAACCGACACCAATTGCCATTGCATCAAGGCTTGTAGCAATACCTGTTGCGATTAAAGACAGCGAGCCGTGGCGCTGTGGGGCTTCTTCTTCACAAGGGCAATCATCTCCACGTTTTAAGCTTTGGTAAATCATTCGGCTACCAAGAACAAACAGTAATCCAAAGGCAACCCAGTGATCCCATTGAATAATATATTGGCTTGTATATAAACCTAGCGCCCAACCAATAACGGGTGTGCTGGCTTCAATAATACCGAATATAAATCCAGTGCGGAGTGCTTCGCGAAAACGAGGTTTGTGTAATGTGGCACCTTTACAGACAGCAACAGCAAATGCGTCCATAGAAAGGGCTAGGGCGAGAATGATAGTGGCGTAGAAACTCATAATAAAGCCTCGGTTGGGGTATTTCCATATACACACAATTGACCCCCAACCAAAGAAGTACAATTATGTGTCTATGGTCTTGCCAACCGTATTACGGCATCTGCACCACGCTAGATGAAAATAAGCGAGTATGTTGATACAGATTTCTTAAAATAATGATCCTTATTTTAAGACAGGCTACTCCCCAATGACTTGATGCAGAAGATAACATATTATTTTTGAAAGGCAACATATTATTTATTATATTTCAAAGATGATATTGATAATAATTATCATTATTAAATCCGGTGAGTTTAAATATATTATAAATAATTACTATATGTTAAAAAAATGATAAATTTCAATATGATGAATAATTAACCATATAATAAACAATGGATTTTAATTATTTTTATAATAAGAAATTAAATTTTTATAGAAATGAATACACTTAAAAATTATAAGCTCTATTTTCTACAAAATTAAATAAATATTAAATAAGCCTATATTTAATGAGTATATTTAATATCTACATTTAATACATCTATTTAATATAGAAAAATAAGAAATTTTTAAATTATAAAAAGATATATTACTTAATTTTAATTGTGTATTTTATAGTTATTCTCTTTAGTTATCTAAGAGTTAAGCAATGATTAAAAATAATGTAGCTAAAATAATGTAGCTAAAATAAAAAAGCCATTCAAAGTGAATGGCTTTTCGTCTAAATAGTGTTAATTAGTCACACTGTACTTTGATTGCCAGACCACCGCGTGATGTTTCGCGATATTTAGCGTTCATGTCTTTACCTGTTTCATACATGGTTTCAATGACTTTATCGAGAGAAACACGAGGTTCACTGGTACGACGAATTGCCATACGCGCGGCATTAACAGCTTTAACAGAAGCAATGGCATTACGTTCAATACAAGGAACTTGAACTTGACCTGCAACAGGGTCACAAGTTAAACCAAGGTTGTGTTCCATACCGATTTCAGCAGCAATACAGACTTGCTCTGGGCTTCCGCCTAATAATTCAGCAAGACCCGCAGCTGCCATTGAGCAAGCTACGCCAACTTCGCCTTGGCAACCGACTTCAGCACCTGAAATAGAAGCATTCATTTTGTAAAGAATACCAATTGCACCGGATGCCAAGAAATAGCGTAAGTAGGTTTCTTGTGTAACAGGCTCTATGCAACGATCGTAGTAAGCCAATACAGCAGGAACGATACCACATGCACCATTTGTTGGTGCTGTAACAACGCGTCCACCTGCGGCGTTTTCTTCATTAACCGCCAGTGCAAACATATTGATAAGATCAACGACTTTCATTGGATCGTTTGATAGGCTGTTGCTTGATGTCAATAAGCGATTTAATGCGGCAGCACGACGTGGTACACGTAATGGTCCCGGTAATACGCCTTCTGTATTTAAACCGTGTTCAATGCACTCTTGCATTGTTTTATAAACATCAGCGAAATAAGCATTAATTTCTGCTTGAGTATGCAGATCTAGCTCATTTTTCATCATTAAGCTAGAAATGGATAAACCCGTTTCTTTACAGTGTTTTAATAACTCTTCTGCGCTAGCATAAGGGTATGAAACAGGCTTGCTATTTAATGTTGATTTACCGAAGTTTTCTTCATCAACGATAAAACCGCCACCAATAGAATAATACGTTTTTCTATAGACTTCTTGGTCGCCAGCAAAAGCATGGATTGTCATACCATTTTCATGTAACGACAGGTTGTCGTTGCTAAAATGCATACTTTCTGCTGGGAAATCGACCACTTTTAAGCCGTTTGCTAATGATAGCTTGCCAGTTTCTTCAACTTCACGAATAAAACCGGGAATGCTGTCAATATCGACAGTAGCTGGTGCATTACCTGCTAACCCCATAATAATTGCGATATCAGTATGGTGACCTTTGCCTGTCAAAGACAAGGAGCCGTAAACATCAACAGCTACACGAGTGACAGACGCAATCAATTCCTGGCTGACTAAATCATCGACAAATTCTTTACCCGCTTTCATTGGCCCTACGGTGTGAGAGCTAGATGGTCCGATGCCCACTTTAAACATGTCGAAAACGCTAATCA
>JAEYFY010000289.1 GCA_023454395.1 Pseudomonadota bacterium | reverse complement strand
GGTTCCACGGTGAACCTAAAAACCGTGATGATCTGATGGAGCTTATCCGCGATTCTGAACAGAAAGAATTAATTGATCCTGACACCCGCGACATGCTTGAAGGGGTAATGGATATTGCTGAACAACGTGTTCGGGACATAATGATCCCTCGCTCACAAATTGTCACACTAAAACGCAATCAAACCCTTGATGAGTGTTTAGATGTGATTATTGATTCAGCACATTCTCGTTTCCCAGTCATTAGCGAAGACAAAGATCATATTGAAGGCTTATTAATGGCAAAAGATCTACTGCCATTTATGCGTACTGACGCAGAGCCATTTAGTATGGATAAAGTCTTACGCTCTGCTGTTGTTGTACCTGAAAGCAAACGGGTTGATCGCCTATTAAAAGAGTTCCGCTCTCAACGCTATCATATGGCGATTGTGATCGATGAATTCGGAGGTGTATCTGGACTCGTCACAATTGAGGATATTCTTGAACTTATCGTAGGCGAAATTGAAGATGAGTATGATGATGAGGATGATATTGATATTCGTCCGCTAAGTCGTCACGCTTACTCAGTTCGAGCTTTAACCCAGATAGAAGATTTCAATGAAGCGTTCGGTACGCATTTCAGCGATGAAGAAGTTGATACGATTGGCGGTTTAGTCATGCAAGCCTTTGGTCACCTTCCTGCTCGTGGTGAAACTATTACTATTGATAATTACCAATTTAAAGTTGTTATGGCTGATAGCCGTAAGATCATTCAGGTTTATGTGCATATCCCAGATGATGCGCCAGTTCCTGAACTAGGTAATGATGCATAGGATATCAATGAATAAGATCTCTTTCTTAAACCGCCAGTGGGTTCGCGCCCTTCTGGCGGTTTTTTTCGGTGCCATAGGCACATTGGCATTTTCGCCATTTGATTTTTGGCCAGCAGCATTAATTTCACTACTTGGCTTATTACTGATAATCACTAACCGTACAACTCGTCAAGGCGCATTCCTTGGTTTTGCTTGGGGATTTGGGTTATTTGGTAGTGGTGTAAATTGGGTTTATGTCAGTATTGCTGATTTTGGTGGTATGCCGTTTGCGATAAATATCTTTTTAGTAGTTTTATTAGCACTCTATTTATCACTCTACACGCTGTTATTTGCAGGAGCACTGAATAAGTTTTTTCCAAAACCAACACTCTGGCGATTTGTATTTGCAGCCCCTGCACTATGGCAAATCACTGAATTTCTAAGGGGATGGGTATTATCAGGCTTTCCGTGGTTGCAGTTTGGTTATAGTCAGATTGATGGTCCATTAAAAGGTATTGCACCTGTTTTTGGTGTCACTATGATAACGCTGCTCTTAACCGTTATTAGTGGATTAATTGCATTTACAATCTATCGTAAATCAATTTATAGCCTTGTGGTTGCACTGCTTTTATTAGTATTGCCTATCAGCTTTAAGTCCTATCAGTGGTATCAACCTTTACCTGATGAAACGCAAGAAATTGCATTAATCCAAGGTAATATTGCACAATCATTAAAATGGGAACCCGGTACATTAGAGAGCACGCTAAAAACCTATCTCACCTTAAGCCGCCCTTTTATTGGTAATGCAAATCTTATTATTTGGCCTGAATCAGCGATCCCTGATGTTGAAATTCAACAACAAAGCTTTTTAGCTGAGCTTGATAAGCAACTGAGAGAGCAAGATACACATTTAATGACGGGAATTATTGATGCCCGACCAACATTAGAAGGTTATCGTTTCTACAATAGTGTCATCACATTAGGTGAACACTACGCTTATCAATACCCAGCGACAGATCGCTATAACAAACATCACCTTGTTCCTTTTGGTGAATATGTACCATTAGCATCGCTATTACGCCCACTTGCGCCTTTCTTTAATTTACCGATGTCATCATTAAGCCAAGGTGAATATGTACAGCCTCAGCTCACTGTCAATGATGCCAAAATAACCGCAGCGATTTGCTACGAAATTATTTTAGGTGAACAAGTCCGCGCTAATTTTAAACCCGATACACGGTTTTTATTAACGATTTCTAATGATGCGTGGTTTGGTAATTCAATTGGCCCTTGGCAACACTTCCAAATGGCGAGAATGCGTTCTCTTGAGTTAGGAAGACCATTATTACGCTCAACAAATAACGGTATTACCGCATTTATTGCAGCCAATGGTGATGTTATTTCTCAACTTCCTCAGTTTGAAGAAGGTGCTTTAGCAGAAAAAATCACACCAACAACTGGGTTAACCCCTTATTACAAATGGGGTAATACACCATTGTGGATAATGGTTGGATTATTTTTTATCATCGCCTTTATTAAACGGCGAGTTGAGTAAAGCAAAATAAAATAACGGAATTCAATATAATAATGAATTCCGTTATTTTTAATCGATTAACGCTTAAAATGATTGCTTGTATACCGTTCAAAGACCAGCCCACCATAAACGTAGTTTTAATCCCCACGAAGATGACCAACCGCTCGTAAAGCCTACCATTTCCCCTTTATAAACAATAACAAATGAAGGTGTTGCGCTAATTTCCCACTGCTGAGAAATATCCCCTCGACTATCATTTATTACAGGAAAGAGCAGCCCTTTAGACTGAATACCGCGCTCTAACTTTGCGTTATCACCAGAGCGGATCGCAACAGATGTCACGTTATAACCATCTTGCGCTAACGAATTTACTGCGGGTGTTGTTAGTTTACAAACCCCACACCAAGTTGCCCAAAAATAGATTAATAAAGGCTTTTCAGCACTTAATTCAGTTAAAGAAACAACTTTATTATCGACAGTATATAGCTCAGGTAAATTTGTCAAAGATGGTGGCGTAGGTTGTCGCCACCAATCCATCGCAAAAGAAGCTACAACGAAAATGACAAGCAGAACAATCAGTTCTTTACTCCACTTTCGTAAGCGACTACGCATTATTTTTTCACTTTAGCCAATTGCTCTTTCACAATCACTTCTAGCTGAGCGTAATCAACGGCGCCAGGAATAACCATATCGCCAACAACAGTTGCAGGTGTACCTTGGATACCTAACTTACGAGAAAGATCTAAGTTATTTTGTAACACTTTTAAGCTTTCATCCGTTAATTTAACTTTGCTTGTATTGGTTGTTTTCATTGCATCATCAATACTTGCATTATCTAGCATTGTTTTCTTCTGCATTAAGCGTTGGTGCAATGCTAAGAACGCCTTTGGATCTTCTTTCCAAACTGAAAGCACGGCTTGAGAGGCTTTTGCAGAACTTTCACCTTTAAATGGCAGTGGTTTAATAACCACGGCAACTTCAGGATAATCTTTTGTGATTTGTTCTAATAATGGGTCGAAGCGTTTGCAATAAGGACAGTTATAATCAGTAAAAGAAACCAACACTAACTTAGCGTCTTTTGCACCAATACGAGGGCTTGCTGCATCGTTATATAATGCGTCATGCTCTGCCTTTAACGCAGTACGAAATTGAGCTTGTTGCTCATCGGCTTTTTGCGCTTGTAATGCCGTAATAGCTTCTTCCAAAATTTCTGGATTCTTGATTAACGTATCACGAACCAGTGCGCGAACTTCTTTTTCCTGATCAGCACTTAACGCCGCAGCTTGCACATTTGCACCAAAAAGTAACGAAGAGATAACCAGTGCAGAAAGTGTTTTTTTCATTAATTGGCTCCTTTAGCCTCAGAAAGAACGGTCAATGTTGAATCTTTATTTAAAATAGGGGGTAAAACCACGCCATCTTTATGGCAAGGCCCATAAACTTGGTTAAAAGGTACTGCAACTTGACCACGTTGTTTTAAAAACTGAGTGATCTTATCAGAAGGTTTAGTCCAATCCCCTCTTAATGCGACAACATCTGGCGCTGAAAGTGCGGCTTGGATCTCTTCTCGCAATAATACATTGTATTTGTTTGCTTTGCAGGTTACACACCAATCTGCTGTTACATCAACAAATACCCGTTTATTGTCTGCTAATGCTTGGTGTATTGCTTCTTCTGATAACGGCTGCCAATTTATCGTATCTTGACCTGCGAGTGTTTGGCTTGCGGGTTGCTCCACAAATAGATAAGTGCTTCCTCCTAAAAGGAAAGCGACCACTGTAGAAATCAATAATACTTTTTTGCCATAATGCTTTGCGATAGCAAACAATAACAACAGCCCAATAATAACAAAAATACCGGCAACTATTGGCATTCCCAAGTGAGGGATCAAGAGCGTTATTAGCCAAATACTGGACAACAACATCATAAAGCCTAAAACTACTCTTAGGCGATTCATCCATTTACCTGGTTTTGGTAGCGCTTTGGCGATAGATGGAAATATTGCCACTAAGATCCAAGGCAAACTCATTCCAATCCCTAAAGCAGTAAAAATAAGCCATAGTTCATTTAAAGGCGCTATAAGTGCATAAGCGACTGCGGTTCCTAAAAATGGTGCAGAACAAGGTGTCGCGAGTAAAGTTGCAAATGCACCTTCCCAAAAGTGTCGGCTATATCCTTGTCCACCCGCTGTTGCTATTTTGGTATTCATATTGCTACTTAAACGCAGTTCAAATAATCCAAATAGATTTGCCGTAAAAATAGCGGTAACTAATACCATAAAGCCAATAAACCAAGGGCTTTGGAATTGAATTCCCCAACCTAAGGCTTCTTGGCTATAACGTAAGCCTGTCATAAACAGTGCTAGCGCCCAAAATGAGACTAAAATACCTAAAACAGAAACAGAGAATTGCTTGCGAATAATACCTTTATCACGATTTTCGAGATGTAAAATTGATCCCATTTTCATCGCAAGCACGGGTAATACACAGGGCATTAAATTCAGAATTAAGCCACCCAATAGTGCAAAAGCAAGAATACCCCAAAGCCCCATATCTGAATTAGAAGGTGGAGTAGTATTCTCTGTTCCATGCCCTATTGTGCCATTAACTTGACGAGAAAAACCTTGGTCAGTAATGACAAAAGAAAGCACTTTACCTGAGATATCACCGGCAGCATCCCCCCAATCATCTGTCACATCAACCGTGACAAATAGGTTTTTATCTTGATGATTTAATTTTGGAATACCGTAGAGCATACCTTCAGGAGGATCGAGATAAATATTAGGTTTAACCCAAGCACCTTGCTCTCTTTGTAAAGAGATAGTGAGTTGGCTATTGTTATAACCAGAAGAAACTGATGATATTAATCCTGTTCCAACAGGGATCTTGCCCATAGCCTGATTATATTGCCATTCAAAATCAGCAGGTACAGGTTCGGTAAGATCTAAATCTAATGTGTAGTCAGTCAGAATACAGACATTACTGCAGGTTGATAAAGTTAAAACGCCTGTTAAACGATCAGCGTGAACAGGGGATAATTCAATGGGAAAAATAACTTGTTTATCATAACCTTGGGTATGAATACCTGCTACATCAAAAGCTGAAGGCGAAGGCCAATGCCAAACCATTGCACTTACATCTTGTGACCAATTAATTTCAGGGGCAACACCGCCTTCTCCCGGAGAACGCCAATACGTTTTCCAACCAGACTCAAGCTGTACTTCAAGTAAAACTTTCACGTCACCCGCTGGAGACTTTTGTGCCGTCGCCCTAACTTGTGCATGAGAATTATCAGGCGTGGTTAACCAGCCTGTATCTGCGGCTTGAGAAGTAGATAAAGTAAATAGCGTTAATATCAACGCCATAACAAAAGAACGAAACATAACAACTCCCTAAAAATTCCTACAACGCTACACATAGAGCCACG
>JAEYFY010000278.1 GCA_023454395.1 Pseudomonadota bacterium | reverse complement strand
TTCTAGCCAGTCAGTTTATTGTATTGAAATAGTCAGTGACATAAGGTCATAAGATAATGAATGAGAAAATTTTTTCTTTGCCGATTATTGAACAAATATCACCTTACTTAAGTCGTCGGCAATTAGGTGAACTTCCTATCCTTGTTATTTCGCATCCTAAAGTACGCGCAGCTATCAGCCTTCAAGGCGCACATTTAATTGCTTGGCAACCGGCGCAAGAGCATCCTGTATTTTGGGTAAGCGAAGCCTCTCTCTTCACTCCTGGTGTTGCCATTCGTGGCGGTATTCCTATTTGCTGGCCTTGGTTTGCTTCAGCAGGTACACCAAGCCATGGATTTGCGCGAATTCTTCCTTGGGAATTTAGCGCCCATACAGAGCAAGAGGATGGCGTGCTCATTACCATGACACTAAAAGAGAGCCAACAGACACAAAAATATTGGCCTCATGAGTTTACTGTTATTGCACGCTTTAAATTAGGCGCAACCTGTGAGGTTGAATTAGAATCTTACGGTGATTATGAAGCGACGGCTGCCCTTCACTCTTATTTTAATGTGAGTGATATTGATAATGTCTCTGTAACCGGCTTAGGAGGTCACTACATTGACACAGTGGCAGATAAGGAGGTTTACACTGATGAAACCTCATTACGCTTCAATGGACGCACTGACAGGCTTTATACAGAGCCTGACGATTTTAATCTTATTCATGATGATGGTTGGGATCGCACAATTGAGGTTCATCATTACCATCATAGTGATGTGGTATGTTGGAACCCCGGCGCAGAGCTTGCAAGTTCAATGAAAGATATGAGCGCAGGTGGTTATCGTAAAATGGCTTGCGTAGAAACCGCTCGTATCCACCAACCACTAAAACCAGATAACGTTCATCCCGGTCGCTTATCTCTGGTCGTTCGTGTTCGTAAAAATATTGCCGAAAAATAAATTATTCGAAAAATAAAGTATTACTGATCTCTTGCGCAATAAAAAAAGCTTCGAGTTTTTGAATCGAAGCTTTTTTATCATTGCTGAACTTACTAAGTCCTAGTTAGAACTGAACTAATTAAAATGTGTAAGTCACACCTGTCCACACAATCGCAGTAACAGATTTATTTACCATTGGGCTGTCTTTCACTTCACTTGGCAAATGGTCAACTCGTCCCATCGCAAAGAAATTCCAGTTTTCAGCAAACTTATAGTTCGCTGATAGCTCTACATACGGTCTCCAACTATCATTTGGCGTATATTCGGCTAAACCACTACGTTGTGATTCTGCGTGGCTAATTCCATAAGCATAACGGTTTTGTTTTTTGTTTTCCCAAACAATACCTGCGCCTGGTTGTAAAGACCAATTACCAAATTCGAAAGGATATAAATAAGCGGCGTCAGCGATAATACCGTTACTTTTACCTAGCATATCACCAGAAACGATCGCTCTTAAGTTACCCCATGATTCGTGGTGTTTATAAGTAAAGCCACCCATCATTGTGTCACGGCGACGATTCAGTTTTTTCATTTGTTCATCGTCACTATCGCTTGGTTTAAAGGCTTGTGGATAGTAGTGTAAATCAACTGAAAGTTTATCTTTCGGTGTATTCCACAGGTAATATCCCGCTGCTAACGTTGCGAAATAGAAATTTTCTGATTGATAGTTAACTTGTGGTACTGGTAATAAATAATCTTTTGATTTTGCTCCTTTATAAGGAGTGACTTGTGCTAAAACCGAACCACCAATTGACCATTCTCCAGCAAATGCTGCTGGCGTGCTTAATCCTGCAATAACGGCCAAAGAAATGATAATCTTCTTATTACTCACGATGATTTTCCATATTGTCATTAATAAAGTAGCAACCAAAAAACTATTTCAGTCACAATTAACTAAAACTGGCATTATTTTACCTACAATTATTCTATTTTTGCATTAAATGTGTAGCAATCAGTGCTTGTCCTAATGCAATACCACCATCACCAGCAGGTAACATCATAGGTATTAATACTTTTTTATTGTTTAATTTTTTCTTAAACAGCTGTTTGAGTAGCGTGTTATTTAACACTCCCCCCGTAAGTACAATGGTATCAATCTGATGTTCATCCGCACATTGCAATGCAATTTTGCTTAAACTTTCAGCTAATAAATAATGAAATAACCACGCTTTTTCACTGACATTAAGATCAACACCTTCCCATTGCGTCCAAAAAACAGATAGATCAAGCAAGTTATTTTTTACAGGCATCAAATGCCCATATTGCTTAATGATTTCTGTTTTTTTATCTTGATGGCACTGTAATGCTGCTGTTTGTAAGTAACATGCAGCCTCACCTTCCCAACTTATTTCTTTAGGCGCTAATCCTAATGATGCTGAAACTGCATCAAAAAACCGCCCACAAGAAGAAGCTTTAGGCGAATTTAAACCACGTTCCACTGCCTTACTCAATATTTGCAGATCATGACGAGGTATGATTTGGGCAATAACACTACCTTGCCAATCTTTAGAAAAAGTAGCTAAATGTGCGAACCAGTTTCGCCAAGGTTGAATAGAAGCAAGATCGCCTCCGGGCATAGCAACCGCAGGAAGCCCCCCAATCCGTTCTGATTTCTGATAGTCCACCAGCAAACATTCCCCACCCCATAAATTCCCATCTTGCCCATAACCTAATCCATCAAGAGCAATACCAACAACCGCACCTTGTTGATGTGTATGACCATGTTCAGCAAGGCAAGAAACAATATGTGCATGGTGATGAGAGACTTCAATAACAGGAATATTTTGCTCTTGAGCAAACTGCTTACCCAATTGATGACTGATGTAGTTAGGATGCGCATCTATTGCAATGGCTTTAGGGGTGAAACGATAAATCTGCTGGAAAAGAGCCAACGATTTTACCAACTGTTGTCGTACGCTTAAATCATCAAGATCACCTAAATGTGGTCCCATAATGGCTTGATGCTGGCGTAATAAGCAAAATACATTTTTAAGATCGCCCCCCATAGCAAGCACTGAGGGTTGCGCCTCAAAATCATCAGGTAATGAAATCGCATCTGGGACATAACCACGAGAGCGTCTGATCATAATGCTCTGTTTGCCCTCAATACGAACTAATGAATCATCTGCCCTTTGTATGATTTCTCTATTATGCATTAAGAATAAATCTGCAATATCTTTCAGTTGCATTAAAGCATCTTCGTTACTTAATGCGGGTGTATGACCTGATGCATTTCCTGATGTCATAACAAGAGGAATATTCGTACCCCGTGCTAATAAATGTTGCAATGGGTTGGCGGGTAACATAACACCAATCTCAGTTAATCCCGGCGCAATAAGCTCTGCCAGTTTAGGGGTAACAGTTTTAGGGACTAATACAATTGGAGCTGCAGTGCTTTGCAATGTTTGAATAGCTGTTGGAAGAAAATCTGGATCTTGCTTATCTGCTTTAATTTGATCGATTCCTGTGATCATCACAGCTAATGGCTTCGCGGGTCGATACTTACGTTCGCGTAATAATGCAACGCTCTCATTATTACGTGCATCACACACTAAATGAAAACCACCAATGCCTTTAACTGCAACAATTTTTCCAGCAAGTAATGCTTCACAAGCTTGAGTTAATGCAAGCTCTTTTGTTGCTAACGCTTTACCCTGATTATCGGCAAGCCAGATATGAGGTCCACATACAGGGCAGGCATTAGGCTGAGCATGAAATCGTCTATCTGCGGGATCTTCATATTCATGTTTACATTCAGGGCAGAATGGAAATTCAGACATTGAAGTAAAAGGCCTGTCATAAGGCATTTTTTTTATGATAGTAAAACGAGGACCGCAATGGGTGCAGTTAATAAAAGGATAATGATAACGACGATTTTGTGGATCAAATAATTCATCAATACAGGCTTGGCAGGTTGTTGCATCCGGAACAACTTGTGTATCCATTTCGCCACCACCACTTTTTACAATAATAAAATCAGTAGGTAGCTGTTCCCATTGATAAGGTGATTCTTCTATACGTTCAATGCGTGCTAATGGCGGGCATTCTGCTTTTAATGCTTCGATAAAGAGTGCATTTTTAGGTGAAGGCATTAAATGTACTAATACCCCCAAACTATCATTGCTCACTTGCCCTAATAAACCAAAACGATGAGCTAATTGCCAAACAAATGGGCGAAAGCCAACGCCTTGAACCTTTCCTTTCACACGCAATGCAATGCCGTTACTCATAGGATCACCAAATCAAAATAAATTTAAGCTTATTCTAGTTTAGTGATTATCAACAACTTTCATTTAGATCAGAAAAAGTGGAATTAGGTAAATTTATCATCACTTCGACAGTAACTCTTGGTGCTATTGCACACAGTAATTCGTAACCAATAGTGCCACATGCAGTTGCAACATCATCAACCGGGAGTTCTTCTCCCCATAATTCAACCGAGCTACCGTAATTAACATCAGGAAAATCGGTCACATCAATGGTTAGCATATCCATAGAAATACGCCCAACCAATTGTGTTTTATGCCCATTAACCATGACAGGTGTACCGTCTGGTGCATGTCTTGGATAGCCATCAGCATAACCACAGGCAACAACACCGACCCGCATATCTCGCTCAGCGGTATATCGGCTACCATAACCTATCTGCTCGCCTTTTTTGACTTGTTGAATGGCTAATATTTCACTATTAAATGTCATTACGGGTTGTAAATTGAAATCAGCAATATCTTGCCAAACACCTGAAGGCGAAACACCATATAAAATAATGCCTGGGCGTACCCAATCTTGATAAGTTTCAGGATCAAATAACGTTGCGGCTGAATTTGCCAAACACCGAGGCAATTCACTTACCATTGCCTGATTAATGACAGCCTTTTGTGCATTCATGTTCAACCCAGTATCTGCATTAGCAAAATGCGACATTTGAATAATAGACCCAATGTTATTGATACTTTTCGCACGATTAATCGCTTGTTGATAAGCATCAGGACGATAACCTAAACGGTTCATTCCACTATTAAGCTTAAGATAAATATTGATAGGTCTTTCTAATTGGGCTTTTTCTATAGCATCAAATTGCCAATCTGAATGCACTGCGGTGGTCAGTGAATAACGTTCGAGTAAATAGACATCTTCTGGTTTAAAAAAACCTTCGAGTAAAAGGATGGGGCCAACCCATCCTTGCTCTCTTAACATAATGGCTTTGTCTAACTCAATTAATGCAAAACCATCCGTATGACTTAATGCCGGCCAAACACAGGATAATCCATGCCCATAAGCATCTGCTTTTACAACAGACCACACTTTGCTACCTTTGACTCTCTCTTTAATAACAGACAGATTATGGCTTAATGCATCGAGGTTAATAGTTACTTTTGTGGGTCTGGACATGGTTTTTCCTCAATTAATAAGCTGCATCAAGTTTTTGCCCCGGTAAGAGCAATTTAGTATTAAAGCCATCGATATACCGAAATACAGATAAATCATCAGCGGCAATAGCAGGTTTATTCCCTGAAATTAAGTCAGCCAATAATTGTCCAGAACCACATGCCATTGTCCAACCTAATGTGCCGTGCCCTGTATTTAATGATAAATTGCGATAAGCTGTAGGACCTACAATCGGTGTACCATCAGGAGTCATAGGTCTTAGACCAGTCCAAAAAGTGGCTTTCTCAATATCACCACCACCTTGATAGAGATCTTGCACAACCATTTTTAATGTTTCACAGCGTGATTTTAAAATATCCAGATTAAAACCAACGACTTCTGCCATTCCACCGACACGAATTCGCTCATCAAAACGCGTTACCGCGATTTTATAAGTTTCATCTAAAATAGTGGATGTGGGCGCTCTTGAAGCGTCAATAATCGGCATCGTAAGTGAATAACCTTTAAGAGGATAAACTGGAATGGCGACTTTATTTTTCAGAAACGCTGTTGAATAAGAACCCATAGCAACAACATAGTGATCAGCTGTTAATAATCTATCATGACATTGAACGCCCGCTACTTTATCACCATCAAATAACAAATGTTTGATTTCTTTGTTAAATAAGAACGTAACACCGGCATCTTCTGCCATTTTAGCGAGTTTTTTCGTGAAAATTTGGCAATCACCCGTTTCATCATTTGGCAAACGTAAGCCACCTGTCAATTTGTGACTCACATGCTCAAGTGCAGGTTCTGCTAATTTTAGTTGATCAGCAGTTAACAATTCATAAGCGACGCCCTCTTGCTTTAATACAGCAATATCATTGGCCGCATTATCAAATTGCTTTTGATCACGAAAAAGTTGCAGAGTGCCGCCTTGGCGACCTTCGTATTCAATACCGGTGTCTTGGCGTAACTGACGAATGCAATCACGGCTATATTCGGCAATACGCACCATACGGCTTTTATTCATAGTGTAATGTGACGCATCACAATTACGTAACA
This sequence comes from Pseudomonadota bacterium, assembly GCA_023454395.1. Taxonomy (GTDB): domain Bacteria; phylum Pseudomonadota; class Gammaproteobacteria; order Enterobacterales; family Enterobacteriaceae; genus Proteus; species Proteus appendicitidis. Next base: position 1,539 of record JAEYFY010000278.1, on the reverse strand, counting down.
TTTGCCACATCCAACGTAATTGGAAAAGTGAGCCATCGGGTTTAATCGCTAATGGAGCGTGCTTTTGAAACATCCATTTAACTGCTTTTAATGGAATACCCGGCGCGCCCCAAGGCGTTGCATATCCCGGAGATATTTGACCGGCATTGCCTGCGCTCGTTTCTTCGGCTGAACTATTTTGTCTATCAACAACAATGACTTCATGACCTTGTTGCACAAGATACCACGCACTCGTTACACCAATAACGCCGCCACCTAAGATGATCACTTTCATGGCAAGACTCCAATAATTTACATTGATATAACATAAGAATAATATTCTATACACAAAAAGCCAATATAGAATAATCATCTAAGCTAATAAAAAGACAGATTTTAGAGTTAAGTCACATTTGATTGTTATTCGACAGATGATTTTCAAAAAAAATCATTAAATTAACTATTTAAATCAATGATATATTATTATTACTGTAAATTATAAAACTATTGATTAGTAAATTATTTTAAATTGAAGAGAGTTTAAGGCTTAAGGAAGGAAATTTAGTGCTTTATTAAAATCTAAAAATTAGATAACTTAAAGATGATAATTCTTAAATTAACTCACTTTGGTTACTCTTTTTACTAAAAATAACCTATTTAAAGTATTGCCTAAAAAATGACACATAGGGCTTTTTAAAAACATAAAAAACCAGTATCACAAATTATATGAATACTGGTTTTTTCTATTGTGATAAAGCAGCAAACGTAATTAGCGTTTTACTTCTTCTAGATCACTCGGTAATGGTGACTGTAAACTTTGCCAGATAATACCACTGTCTTTACCATATTGGCGGACACATTCCATAACATGCTCAACATCTTTTTGCTCACATAAGGCAGCCAGTTTTTTATAGAATGCTAACGCGAGTTCTTTGGCTTGAATATTTGAGAAATAATAACGACCTACGCGCGTATAAAGCCCTTTTAAGCCGTTTAAGATAAGACCATAAATTGGGTTACCTGATGCAAACGCCAATCCACGGAAAATGTTGTAATCCAGTTCACTAAACTCATCAGCGCTATTTTCAGTGGTAAGCTCATGATTTAAAACTTCAATACATTTTTCAGGGCCATTTCTAAATGCGGTACGAATAAAAATAGCTGAAATATTGGTTCTGACAGCCAATAAGTTATCGATTAATTGTGGTACTCGATCATGATCAAGACGAGCGACTGTTTCAAGGATATTAAGACCTGATGTTTCCCAGAAATTGTTTACCTTCGTTGGCTTTCCGTGTTGAATAGTTAACCAACCATCACGAGCAAGGCGTTGTAACACTTCTCTTAATGTGGTTCTTGTAACACCAATTAATTCAGATAGCTCACGTTCCGCTGGAAGAATAGATCCAGGAGGAAAACGATTATTCCAGATACTTTCAACAATATACTCTTCCGCAAAACCTGCGGGGCTTTGAGCCTTAATAACCATATTTTTATTTCTTCCGAAGCGATTTTTCTGCTAATAATGGAAAAGATAATATCAGAATGCGTAATTTTGAT
>JAEYFY010000270.1 GCA_023454395.1 Pseudomonadota bacterium | reverse complement strand
AGGTTAGTGTGAGGTCTCTCACTATTCCTACAGATAAAGACAGGGTAATTACAATGAAAAATGTTGGTTTTGTGGGCTGGCGTGGTATGGTCGGCTCCGTTTTAATGCAAAGAATGGTTGAAGAACGTGATTTTGATGGGATAAACCCTGTTTTCTTCACCACATCTCAATTAGGTGAAGCAGCACCCGCTTATGGTAACCACCGTAGCACTCTGCAAGATGCTTATGACATTGATACCTTAGCATCACTCGATATTATCATTAGTTGCCAAGGTGGTGACTACACCAATGAAATCTATCCAAAACTGCGTCAAGCCGGTTGGCAAGGTTACTGGATTGATGCCGCATCAGCATTACGTATGAATGATGATGCCGTTATTATTCTCGATCCTGTTAATGGACAACATATTCAAGACAGCTTAAATAAAGGCATTAAAGCCTTTGTCGGTGGTAACTGCACCGTCAGTCTAATGCTAATGTCATTAGGTGGTCTGTTTGCTAACAATTTAGTGGAATGGGCAAGCGTATCGACTTATCAAGCAGCTTCTGGGGCAGGCGCTCGCCATATGAGAGAGTTACTGTCACAGATGGGCTCTTTACATAATCAAGTGGTTAAAGAGCTAGAAAACCCAGCCTCTGCAATCTTAGATATTGAACGTAAAGTCACTAACTTTACGCGCAGTGGCACAATGCCTACCGAACAATTTGGTGTTCCTCTTGCGGGTAGCTTGATCCCTTGGATTGATAAACAACTAGAAAACGGTCAAAGCCGCGAAGAGTGGAAAGGGCAAGCTGAAACTAACAAGATCTTAAATACAGGCTCTAATATCATTCCTGTGGATGGTCTTTGTGTTCGTATTGGTGCATTACGTTGCCATAGTCAAGCATTCACCTTAAAACTGAAAAAAGACTTACCTGTTGCAGAGATTGAACAGCTACTCGCAAACCATAATGATTGGGTAAAAGTCATTCCTAATGATCGTGAATTAACTATGCGTGAATTAACACCAGCAGCAGTCACAGGTACATTGAGCACACCAGTAGGTCGTATTCGTAAACTGAATATGGGTCCTGAATTTATTTCAGCCTTTACAGTGGGTGACCAACTGTTATGGGGTGCCGCAGAGCCTTTACGTCGTATGCTGAATATTCTGCGTTAATATGAGTTATTTAGAATATCGACCATTTTTAGAAAATGAAAATGGTTGATATTCTTATTTTAAATAATCATTAGCTTTATTTTTTATTTCTCATCCCTTCTTTTTCTCATAAAATTTTTTTGAATTTTTCATATTTTATTTATTTTAATGTTATGGCTCGGTATAAAATATATTTTCTGCAATAGTTTCAAAAATAACGCTAAAGAATTCAGGCAGATTATTCAGCATAATCCACCTCTTTTTATTCAAAACAGAGTGTGAAAATAAATAAATCATTTTTTAACAACTAAAAGTAATGACGACAAACATTTAAATATAATAAATTATAATATATTATTTATTTTATAGAAACTTCGGTAACTACTTATTATTTAAAAATAAATTTACTTTTTATTGTCATTTATTTAAGGTAATTTTTATTACTTTTATAAAAAGATGCATTATAAATATGACAACGCAAACACAACCAAATAAAAAAGGTTTTTTAAACCGAGTCGAACGCATTGGTAATATCATGCCTGATGTTACTATGTTGTTCGTTTACGCCTTAGTGATCTGCTGGATATTCTCATTCTTCCTCTCTTTTGTACATTTTGATTATTTCCACCCAGTGACTAAAGAGAAAATCGCCGTTATTAATATGTTTCAATATGAAGAGATCATATTATTTGTGACAAGTGCGGTGAAAAATTTCATTAGCTTTCCTCCACTTGGAATAACGATTGTTGCAACATTAGGAATTGGTATTGCAGAAAGCAGCGGTTTTATTAAAACGGCCCTAAAAAAAATGCTTTCGTTTATTTCTCCTAAAATGCTGACACCAACAGTTGTGTTTGTTGGTATTGTTGCGCACTTAGCTTCCGACTCTGCTTACGTTATTCTTATGCCCGTCTCTGCGATGATGTTCTATGCCAGTGGTCGCCATCCTTTAGCAGGTATCGCGGCCTCATTTGCAGGTTTGGCGGGTGGATTTACAGCAAGTTATACACCGTCAATTATTGACCCAATAATGCAAAGCTTTACTCAGGAAGCGGCGCAAATTATGGCGCCGGGATATAGCGTTAACGTTTTATGTAACTACTTTTTTAGCGTAGGTGGAACATTTGGCGTTATTTTAACTTGTTGGTATATCACTGAAAAAATTGTAGAGCCTTGGTTAAATAAAAACTGCCCTGTCTCTTCTGGTATTGATACCAAAGATGCAGAGTTAGGTGAAATTACACCAACAGAAAAACGAGCATTCCGTTTTGCGGGTTGGGCTGTGGTGCTAATGGGGATTGGTTTATTTGCACTGTTATTACCAGAAACCTCACCATTACGTTCACCAGAAGGCAGTTTAACCAGCCCTAAAGCCCCAATTATGCAAATTGTGGTACCTTTACTGTTTATCTTCTTCTCTGTACCCGGTTTAATCTATGGCTATATGACCAAGTCTTTTGCTTCCACAAAAGATATTGTCAAAGCAATGGAAAATATCACTAAATCGTTGATCCCATTTATCGTTTTTGCCTTTTTTGCTGCTCAGTTCCTTTACTCTTTCCAACACTCAAATTTAGGAACTTTATTAGCATTATCAGGTGCTGAGTTACTGCGTACACTTAATATGCCTTCAGGTATGACGGTATTAGGGGTAATTTTGCTGACTGCGATTTTAAATATCATGATCACTTCAGCAACATCAAAATGGGCTGTGATTGCACCAGTATTAGTGCCAATGTTAATGGCTGTCGGAATTTCACCTGAATTAACGCAAGCTGCGTTCCGTGTCAGTGATTCCGCAATGAATGTGAGTACACCGATGTTCCCATTCTACCCACTGATTTTGATGTATTGCCAAAAATACTATAAAGGGGCGGGTATCGGTACATTGTGCTCCATGATGATCCCTTTCACTATTGGCTTGCTTATTGTATTAACGGCGACACTGTTTATCTTCTGGGGACTCGATATTCCTCTCGGTTTTGACAGTGGATATACATGGCAACCAGCATCATAACTCACACTTATAAAAATAACTGTATTAGGAACAAGATGATAATGAACACCCTAGGTCAAAAATTAGAACAGCGTTTCTTTCGTTATCTGGCAATTGAAAGCCAAAGTGATGCATCTGCTTCTGTGGTACCCAGTACGCAAGGGCAACTTGAGTTAGCAAAGTTACTGGCTAAAGAGTTGGAAACTTATGGGCTAAAAGATATCTATATCGATTCTCATGCCATTTTATATGCAATGAGACCAGGTACTAAACCCAATGCCCCTAAAGTTGGATTTGTTGCCCACCTTGATACGGTTGATGTCGGTATTTCACCTGATATTCACCCACAAACACTGCGTTATGAAGGGAAAGATCTCTGCTTAAATAAAGAGAAGGATATCTGGTTTAAAGCGCAAGAGCACCCTGAAGCCGAGCCTTATATTGGTGAAGAGATTATCTTTAGTGATGGTACAAGCGTATTAGGTGCTGATAATAAAGCGGCGATCACCGTTGTTATGGAGTTAATGGATAAACTTCAACATGCTGATTTTGATTGTGGCGATATCTATGTTGCGTTTGTCCCTGATGAAGAGATTGGATTGCGCGGTTCAAAACTGATGGATTTATCGCGCTTTAACGTTGATTTTGCTTACACCATTGATTGCTGTGCATTAGGAGAAGTTGTGTATGAAACCTTTAATGCGGCATCAATTAACGTGTCTGTAAAAGGTGTGACTGCACACCCAATGTCTGCGAAAAACGTATTATTAAATCCAATTCGTGTTGCTCATGATTTTATTGGCTGTTTTGACCGTTTTGATACCCCCGAGCACACCGAGCACCGTGAAGGTTATTTCTATGTCACTGATTTAATCGCCAATCCTGATAATGCGGTCATCAAAATGGCTATTCGTGATTTTGACAAGCAGAGTTATGAAGCTCGCAAACAGTTTATTAAACAGTCTGTTGCTTTGATCCAAGCTCGCCACCCTCGTGCGCAAATCGACTATGAGATTGTCGATGTATATAGCAATATCAGTGATTCAATTGGGGAAGATCGCACCGCTATCGAACTTATTTTTGAAGCATTAAAACGATTAGATATTCAACCTAATGTGATCCCAATGCGAGGAGGTACAGATGGCTCAGCACTTTCAGCGCGAGGCTTGCTCACACCTAACTATTTTACAGGTGCGTTGAATTTCCACTCTCGTTTTGAATTTTTACCTGTTAGCTCCTTTGAAAAGAGCTATTTAGTAACAGAAATGCTGTGCCGTTTGGTCGGACAACGCGGATAAACGTGATTATTGTAGCCAACAAAAAAGCGGAGCCATTTTCACAGCTCCGCTTTTTTTTATCTCATCGAATCTAAAACTAGATATCAATATTTGCCGCTTTCAGCGCATTCTCTTCGATAAAGGCACGACGAGGTTCAACCGCATCACCCATTAAGGTGGTGAACAATTCATCAGTTGCAATCGCATCTTTCACAGTGACTTGCATCATACGACGTGTATCTGGGTTCATTGTGGTTTCCCATAATTGTTCTGGGTTCATTTCACCAAGACCTTTATAACGCTGTACAGCAAGACCACGACGTGATTCTTTTGTTAACCACTCAAGAGCTTCTTCAAAACTTGAAATTGGCTGACGACGCTCACCACGCTCAATAAACGCACCCTCTTCAATTAGGTTACCGATAATGTCACCTAAATGCGTAATACGTTGATATTCGCTACTGTGGATAAAGTCATAATCCAATTTGTAGTCTGTATCTACACCATAAGTACGAATACGTAATACAGGTTCGAACAGGCGATTTTCATCGTTTTGAGCAATAGTGTAGCTATAAGTACTGCCTTGATCTTCCGCTTCGTTTAAGCGATTAACCAAGCCACTCATCCACTCTTCGACTTTGGCTTTATCAGATAACGCATCTTCTGTCAGCGTTGAGTGATACACCAAGCTGCTTAACATGCTAAGTGGATAGATACGCTCCATACGACGAATAATCTTGTGCGCTGCATGGTAATCAACAACCAGTTTTTCAAGTTGCTCACCGTGCATTGCTGGTGCGTGTTCACTCACATAAAGCGCTGCGCCATCAAGAGCGATCGACATCAGATACTCGTCCATTGCGTCGTCATCTTTAATGTATTGCTCTTGTTTACCTTTCTTCACTTTGTAAAGTGGTGGCTGAGCAATAAAGATATGACCACGTTCGATAATTTCTGGCATTTGACGATAGAAGAAAGTCAGTAGCAGAGTACGAATGTGAGAACCATCAACGTCCGCATCCGTCATGATGATAATGCTGTGATAACGCAGTTTGTCTGGGTTATATTCATCACGACCGATACCACAACCTAATGCAGTGATTAATGTTGCGACTTCTTGAGAAGCCAGCATTTTATCAAAGCGCGCTTTTTCAACGTTGAGGATCTTACCTTTTAACGGAAGAATAGCCTGTGTTTTACGGTTACGCCCTTGTTTTGCAGAGCCGCCCGCAGAGTCCCCTTCCACTAAATACAGTTCAGAGAAAGCAGGATCACGTTCAGAACAGTCCGCTAATTTACCCGGTAAGCCACCTAAATCTAATGCGCCTTTACGACGAGTCATTTCACGCGCTTTACGTGCAGCTTCACGCGCACGAGCAGCATCAATGATTTTACCAACAACGATTTTCGCGTCATTTGGATTTTCTAACAGATATTCCACCAGCTTCTCATTCATCAGCGTTTCTACCGCTGTTTTCACTTCTGAAGAAACCAGTTTATCTTTTGTTTGTGATGAGAATTTAGGATCAGGAACTTTAACAGAGATAACCGCAATCAAGCCTTCACGAGCGTCATCACCCGTTGCACTGATTTTCGATTTCTTATTAAACCCTTCTTTATCCATATAGTTGTTTAATGTACGTGTCATTGCAGTACGGAAACCAACTAAGTGAGTACCACCATCACGTTGTGGAATATTGTTGGTAAAGCAATAAACGTTCTCTTGGAAACCGTCATTCCACAGCATTGCCACTTCCACACCAATGCCATCTTTTTCAGTTGAAAAATAGAATACATTTTGGTGAATTGGTGTTTTATTACGGCTTAAGTATTCAACGAATGCTTTAATACCGCCTTCATAGTGGAAATGATCTTCACGGTTATCACGTTTATCAATTAAACGGATAGAAACACCTGAGTTTAAGAATGACAACTCACGAAGACGTTTTGCTAGGATCTCATACTGGAATTCAGTCTCGCCTTTAAAGGTTTCAAGACTTGGCCAGAAGCGTACAAATGTCCCTGATTTTTCAGTATCGCCAATCACTTTTAAGCGATCATCAGGCACACCATGACGATAAATTTGTTGATGGATATTTCCATCACGATGGATTGTCAGTTCAAGTTTTTCAGACAACGCATTAACAACAGAAACCCCTACACCATGAAGCCCACCAGAGACTTTATAGGAGTTATCATCGAATTTACCCCCCGCATGCAGAACAGTCATAATAACCTCTGCCGCTGAGACACCCTCTTCTGGGTGAATGCCGGTTGGAATTCCACGACCATCATCTCGAACAGAGACGGAGTTATCTGAATGGATAGTGACAGTTATCTCATCACAGAAACCCGCGAGGGCTTCGTCGATTGCGTTGTCGACCACCTCGAAGACCATGTGATGCAGACCGGTTCCATCATCTGTATCCCCGATATACATCCCCGGGCGCTTACGCACCGC
>JAEYFY010000417.1 GCA_023454395.1 Pseudomonadota bacterium | reverse complement strand
AGACCAATTAGTCAATCTTAGAAACGGTAATTTCGTTTCAGGCAGGGGCAAGATGCAATTTTCAAAAATGCATGGTCTTGGCAACGACTTTATGGTGGTCGATGCTGTGACTCAAAATGTTTATTTTTCACCAGAATTAATATGTCGATTAGCAAATCGCCATACTGGTGTTGGGTTTGATCAATTATTGGTGGTTGAAGCACCTTATGATCCTGAACTCGATTTCCATTACCGGATTTTTAATGCAGATGGAAGTGAGGTTGCGCAGTGTGGTAATGGTGCCCGTTGCTTTGCTCGATTTGTGAGATTAAAAGGTCTTACAAATAAAAGAGAGATAAAAGTCAGTACGCAGTCTGGCAGAATGACCTTGCATGTTATGGATAATGACGATGTGTGCGTCAATATGGGCGAGCCTGAGTTTGAACCTCAAAAAGTCCCTTTCCGTGCACAAAAGGCAGAAAAGACCTATATTATCAGGGCAATGGAACGCACTGTATTATGTGGTGTGGTTTCAATGGGAAATCCTCATTGCGTTATTCAGGTTGATGACATTAAAACCGCAGAAGTTGAGTTGTTAGGGCCTGTGTTAGAGCAACATGAACGTTTTCCTGAACGTGCTAATATTGGTTTTATGCAAATTGTAGACAGAAGTCAGCTTCATTTGCGGGTATTTGAACGTGGTGCAGGTGAAACAAATGCTTGTGGTAGCGGGGCTTGTGCAGCTGTCGCCGTTGGTATTTCACAAGGCTTATTAGATAAACGTGTGAAAGTCACCTTACCAGGTGGATCATTGCTAATTGAATGGAAAGGAGAGGGTCACTCTCTTTATATGACTGGGCCTGCGACACATATCTATGATGGGATCATTCAGTTATAACATTATTTTTTGAGAGGCTATCTGTATGACGGATAAAAATGAGCAGTTCTGTTGCCCTGAAACAAACGAACTTAATGACCAACAAGTGATCCGTTACCTCAGGGAACATCCTGGTTTTTTTATCCGTAATGCAAGCTATATTGAGCAAATGCAAGTTCCTCATCCCGTCAGAGGAACGGTTTCTTTAGTTGAATGGATAATGTCGCGTCAACGTAACCGCATCCACTATCTTGAAGAAGATATGCGTTTGTTGATAGAACAAGCCTCTGAAAATGAAGCCTTGTTTAGCCAACTCTTATTATTAATTTCTGAACTCTCTAGCAGTGCTTCTCTCCACGAAATGTTAGAACGTTTAAACCTTTGGGCAAAGGAATTAGGACTTTATTCAGTTCAATTACGCCTATTTACCGATCGCTGGCAATTACAGCCACCTTTAGATGCACAAGATCTCCCATTATCCCGCCAAGCATTTGAACATTTTCGCATTCAACGTATGGGTGATGATAATCACTATCTAGGTACATTAAATGGGCAAGAGATAATGCTCTTGATGCCTAATGTACGACGTTCTGGTTCCGTTGCACTTTCATTATTAGGGCATTATGGCGATTTGGGTGTGATTATTTTTAATAGCCGAGATAGCCAACATTTTCAGGAAGGAATGGGCACAGTCATGTTAGATAAGCTCGCCCATATTTTACCCGAGTTGTTACTTCGTTGGATTGCAAGGCAATGAATCAACCAATAGATATTCCAGAAACACTCTCCACCGCTATCGAGCAATTCTTGCGTTATATCCAAGTTGAACGCCGATTAAGCCCTGTCACCGTAGAAAATTATCATCGCCAACTGACTGCATTAGCGCAAATGATGGTAGCGATGAAAATCACACAATGGATATCACTTGAAAGCCAACATGTACGCATGCTATTAGCGAAAAGTCATCGTAGTGGTTTACAATCGGCTAGCCTTGCTTTGCGCTTTTCGGCGTTACGTAGCTTTCTTGATTGGCAAGTGATGCAAGGGATGTTAGAGGTTAATCCCGCTAAAGGTATTCGCACACCTAAATCTGGTCGCCACCTTCCTAAAAATATGGATGTCGATGAAGTTAGCCAATTGATGAATATCGACTTAAAAGATCCGCTCTCTGTGAGAGATAGAACCATGCTAGAAGTGATGTATGGTGCAGGATTACGTCTATCAGAATTGACTAACTTAAACATTAGCGATATCGACATGAATGAAGGTGAAGTTCGTGTGTTAGGGAAGGGAAGTAAAGAACGAAAAGTACCATTGGGAAGAAAAGCGCTAGAGTGGTTACAAAATTGGTTTCCGATGCGAGAACTCTATGCACCTGAGGATAAAGCTGTCTTTATCTCCACCCAAAGCGGTAAGCGTTTATCCGTGCGTAGTGTACAAAAACGGTTTGAACTTTGGGGTATTAAACAAGGACTAAGTAGCCATGTGAATCCTCATAAATTACGCCACTCGTTTGCCACTCATTTGTTGGAATCCAGTGGTGATTTACGTGCTGTACAAGAATTGTTAGGGCACGCTAATTTATCGACCACACAAGTTTATACCCACTTAGATTTTCAACATTTAGCGAAAGTCTATGATGCTGCTCATCCGAGAGCTAAGAGAGAAAAATCATAATGCGCTTTTACAGAACTCTGACGCCAATTGCAGCGATGACTTTTGATTTAGATGACACGCTGTATGACA
>JAEYFY010000074.1 GCA_023454395.1 Pseudomonadota bacterium | reverse complement strand
TTATGCTTAATGCGCTAATCGGTAACTTAAACCTTAAAGGTGGGGTATCTGTTGGTGGCGGTAAGTTTAATGGTGCAACCGATGGCCCATGTTACAAAATGGATAGCTTTAAAGGTAAAGTTAAACCCAAAGGTATGGTGTTATCACGCAGTAAAGCAGCCTATGAGAAATCTGATGAGTACCGTGAACGTGTAGAGAAAGGAGAATCTCCATATCCAGCAAAAGCGCCTTGGTATCCGTTTGCTGCTGGGCAATTAACTGAACAGCTTGGCTCTGCATTAGCGGGTTATCCTTATCCATTAAAAGCATGGATAACGAATATGACCAACCCTATTTATGGGATTGCAGGTATTCGCCAAGTGATGGAAGAGCGCTTGAAAGATCCGAAGCACCTACCTTTGATTATTGGTATTGATGCTTTTATGAATGAAACAACAGCGCTGGCTGATTATATTGTTCCTGATACACATAACTTTGAGAGCTGGGGATTTAGTGCGCCTTGGTCTGGTGTTCAAACTAAAGCAAGTACAGCACGCTGGCCGATTATTGAACCTCGCGTTGCAAAAACAGCAGATGGTCAGCCAATTTCAATGGAAACATTCTGTATTGCTGTGGCAAAAGCCTTAGATTTGCCAGGCTTTGGTGAGAAAGCAATTGAAGATATGGATGGTAACTTCTATCCAATCAATAGTGCAGAAGATTACTATTTACGTGTTGCCGCTAATATGGCGTTTATGGGGGAAAAACCTGTTGCCCCTGCAACCAATGAAGATATTTTATTAAGTGGGGTAGACCGTATTTTACCTGCGATAACCTCAACATTAAAAAATGAAGAAGTTCTTCAGGTTGCGTATATCTATACACGAGGCGGTCGTTTCGCTCCTTATGACAAAGCGTGGAATGGTGAAGAAACAGGGCCACAGTGGAAAAAGCCATTACAAATCTGGAATGAAGAAGTGGCAAAAAACCATCATGCAATAACAGGTGAACGTTATAGTGGTTGCCCGACTTATTACCCACCACGTTTATCGGATGGTAGTGATATTCATCAGCACTATCCTGAAGAGCAGTGGCCATTAAAACTAATGTCCTTTAAGTCTCATGTGGTGAGTAGCTCAACAGGCATGATCCAGCGTTTAAGAATGGTAAAACCAAGTAACTTAGTCGCGATTAACCCTCAAGATGGTAAAAAATGGGGTGTTAATCATGGTGATAAAGTTCGCATTGTCACACCGGGTGGACAAGTGGAAGCGGAGATTAGCTTACTCGATGGCGTAATGCCGGGCGTTTTAGCGATTGAACATGGATATGGGCATCAAGAGTTAGGTTCACGTCAGCATTATTTAGATGAACAACCATTACCGATGGATAAAGGTATTGGCAGCGGTATCAACCTTAATGATTTAGGGTTTGCCGATCCAACACGTCAAATCACTAATACATGGTTAGATTGGGTATCTGGTGCATCTGTGCGTCAAGGCTTGCCAGCTAAGATTGAGCGTATAGCTTAATTATCAATTTGGTATTTTAAATAATCACTTCACTCTTTATTAAAAAGAAGAGTGGAGTGATTGCACCACAAATCAGTTTTACTTTATCTTTTGTAAGATAGAACTAGATCAGTTTAATTATTTTAATATTACATGTACCCTACATACATAATATTTTAATAAATTTAAGGTGGCCAACACGCATATTAGCCACCTCATTTACAGGGAGTAATAATGTGAATTGGCTCCCTTTTTTTCTGCTATTTATTTTTTATTAGGACTTAATGGGATTATTTCTCATATATATATTTTAAAATATTATATATGAAAAATAATTCAATTCGATTTTTCACATTAATTTTTTCAGTAATGTGTCTTTTATGAGAATAGACTGTGCTACTACTAATAGAGAGTTTTTTAGCAATTTGATGATTAGGTATTTCATTCATCCAATAATTAATAATTTTTTGTTCTTGTGAGCTAAAAATAGAGCATAATGAATGTTTATAGGTTGGAAAGTAAACTTGGCAGCGAGAAGTGAATAAAGATGTCTTTTCAAGCACCCAAGGAAGTATTTTCTTTGGAAGGATAAAACAGTTATTTGTCAATGCGATAGGTCTTTCTTTGTCTGGGTAGTTAGCATCAAGATAAAGATAAAGCCGACAGCTTCTTGTTGAAATAAAAAAAAGTTGTAAATGTGGGCAATGTGCTATTTCTCGACAATATCTTGTGAGGTCAATAAATATAATATCTGGCATTGAGTGATTAATATAATTATTGGCTTCTTGTATAGATGACATGTCAATTATTTCATGCCTTACATTTCTCTTCGAAAAATAATGCTTTATACCATTACGAGTAAAAAAACATTCATCAATAATTAATACTTTCACAAATAACTTCCTTGTTTGTAGCTGTTTTAATTTATTAAAATAAAGATAACCTTATTTTATGTCAATTCGGCTTATATGTTCTTTTTTTGAAGATATATCGAATAAAAAGGTTATGATTACATTTTAATTAAATGAAAGTTGATTTATTAATATGGCTAATTATTTGCATGCAGTAAGAGCGGGTTTATATATTGATATAAAAAATATGAGATAGTGGATTGTAGTGGGATAAAAGAAGAACAGGAGTACCAAGTACTCCTGCTTTGCGTTCGCTATCTTTTCTAGATCTTTTTATTAATGCTTGGTGTTGTCCGAAACAGAATCTTCAGATGATTCAATTTTATCAATACCTGCTTGAAGAATATGAATCAACTGTTTAGCTATGTCTGTTGTCAGCCAAAGTGTCTTATCTACAACTGCGTTTTCTGGATGATGTTCATTTTCAGGAAGATAATGTAAACGCAACATCATGGCATCGTAGATGTCAACGGTACTGATGTCCCAGCCTACAACAGGATGTGTCTGAATAACTTCATTTTTTCTACTCATAATACCTCCTAATCATA
>JAEYFY010000409.1 GCA_023454395.1 Pseudomonadota bacterium | reverse complement strand
ACATTATCACTATTTGGTTATTAAATATTTATACAAATGCTAGGATGGAAACAATAATTAAAAAAGCTGGATAACACAACATGTCGTTTTTAAAAACTCTGCCAGGTATTCTATTTTGTGCATTAATCGGTGGTGTTCTTACCCTTTCAGGTTTGCCTATGGCTCTGATGTTTGGGCCAATTCTCGTTGTCATTATTGCTTATCGTTTTAAATGGGAGCTTGCGGTTCCTAAACATACATTAACGTTTATTCAACTCACGTTAGGTACATCGGTTGGCTTAATGTTTAACCAAGTTCATTTAGGCAATGCTGATAATTTAATCATTCTATTACTGACGTTGGTTGTTTGTTTAGCCATTCAATTTTTTGTGAGCTATTTTTGGTTCCATCGCCATATTGGTTGGACGAAAGAAGAATCAATGTTAGGTGCTGTACCCGGTGCGATGGCAGCTATTTTGGCGCTCACTGATCACACTAAAACGCCACCACAAAAAATTGTTATTTCTCATACTATTCGTTTAATGGTGTTGATTATTATGGCGGGTTTTATCGTTGGTGCTGATAAAGCGAATATGCCTGAATTTTCTATACCTCAAATGACCTTTATATCATTGTTGTGGTTATTATTAATTGTTGCTTTAGGATTGGGTTCAGGGCTTTTATTGCAGAAAATCCGATTTCCCGCGCCTTTTATGTTAACGTCATTAGGCAGTGCAATACTGGTTCAATCTTTTGTCAGTGAACCTATTGCTTTTCCAATGCTACTAAATGAATTGAGCATGGTTTTAATTGGTATGAATATCGGAGCGCACTTTGTTGTTTTCCCACTTTCATCACTGATTAAAAATGCTTTTTCTTCTGTGCAAGTGGTGATCATCAATGTGATTTTAACCGTGATTGTGGCGTATGGCGCAGCTTATCTAACGGGTGTACCGTGGGCAACGTTAGTATTAGCTTGGGCGCCTGGAAGTATGGAAGCCATGACATTTGCTGCGATAACCATGAATGTCGATGCCGCCTTTGTGATGTCGAATCATATTTTTAGAATGCTGATTATTCAAAGTATTCCATCTGTTGCTTTATATTGGAATGAATATAGGCAGAAGAAAAATAATTAGCATTAAAGAAAGGTAAAAAATCTGTTGATAACCTCTATAAGTCACTTTATATAGCGACTGTATTTAAAGAGGTTATCTCGCTTTATTTCTAGCATAGTGAATGAACACAAGTTTTAATAATTTAACAAACTTAGTGATTTATTCGCTAATAGCTGACATTTCTTACTGTGCGTCACTTCAATACCTTTTAAATCGTTGTAACTATCTTCATTTAATTGGCTCATCGGCAACGTTGAGTAATTACTGACATCCCATTGTTGTGAGCGAGAAAATACCATTAATGCTCTTTCAATTTTAGATTTTGATATTTGCTCATAACCACAATCTTTATTTAGGAAAAGGTAGATAGCAGTTAAATCGGCCAAGTCTTCTGCTTGCGTGTAGGTTAACGCTTTTGCACCCGAAGAAAAGAACATAGAAAAAGAAAGCGTTAGCGAGAAAAACAAGGCGAACATTTTGTTCATTGGTTGTGATGTTCCTCAGTGTGATGATTTAGCAAGTTTTGTTATTTGGCTTAATAAAGTTAAAAGTTTTGCAAAGACCCGTTGTTTTGTTGGGGTTTAAATTGACCTTCCAGTAAGGGGAAACTTTAGCATCGGTAATAGTTAATAAAACTTCTTTATTCATTTTATTTCGATAAATACATAATAACTTGTTTTTATTCAAAGGATACATTATGCAACGTCGCGAATTTTTAAAATTAGGCGCAACATTAAGTGCTGTCACATTATTACCGAGCTGGAGTCGTTTTGCGTTTGCCCAAAGTAACACGCCTTCATTGGCTATTCCACCTCAAATTACCCCAGATGCCCAACAAAAGATTGTTCTTAATATTCAACAAGGTGTTTCTCAATTTATTCCGACGGCAAGTACAACAACTTGGGGTTATAACGGCAGTTTATTAGGACCCGCATTAAAATTAAAACGTGGTCAACCTGTTACTATCAATATCAATAACCAACTCCCCGAAACGACAACTGTTCACTGGCATGGGCTTGAAATTAGTGGCGAAGAAGATGGCGGCCCTCAAGCAACGATTGCACCAGGCAAATCTCGCACGGTGGCTTTTACACCAAACCAAGTTGAATCAACGTGTTGGTTCCATCCTCATACGCATGGTGTAACAGGTCAGCAAGTGGCTATGGGGTTAGGCGGATTAGTGATTATTGAAGATGATGAAACCGCAAGCCGTAAATTACCTAATCGCTGGGGCGTTGATGATTTACCGATTATTTTGCAAGATAAACGTTTAGACAGTGATGGACAAATCGATTATCAACTCGATGTAATGAGTGCGGCAATTGGTTGGTTTGGCGATATGATGTTAACCAATGGTGCGATACAACCACAACATATTGTGCCTAAAGGTTGGGTAAGATTACGTTTCTTAAATGGGTGTAATGCGCGCAGCTTAAATCTTGCCACTAGTGATGGCAGACCGATGTATGTGATCGCCAGCGATGGTGGGTTATTAGCGGAACCCGTAAAAGTAACAGAGCTTCCTATTTTAATGGGAGAGCGTTTTGAGGTTTTAGTGGATACCTCAGATGGTCGAGATTTTGATATTGTCACTTTACCTGTACGCCAAATGGGTATGGTGTTAGCACCGTTTGATAATGTATTACCTGTGTTACGTTTATTGCCGTCAGCAGAAAAAGCACAAGGTACTTTACCTGATCAATTAGCATTAATTCCGGCATTACCAACACTCAGTAACATTGCAACTCGTACATTACATTTGCGTATGGATATGCGTTTAGATATGCAAGGCATGATGCTATTAACAGAGCGTTATGGTGATAAAGCTTTAGCGGGTATTCATCATGGAATGAGTCATATGCGCCAAGGTAACGGCAGTGGCATGATGGGGGGTGGAATGAATTGTGGGCATGGTAATGGTGATTTAGATATTTATAATGCCAATAATATCAATGGAATACCATTCTCAATGACTGAACCCGCATTTGATGTGAAGCAGGGTATTTATGAACGTTGGGTTGTTTCTGGTCGTGGTGACATGATGTTGCATCCATTCCATGTGCATGGTACGCAATTTCGTATTTTATCTGAAAATGGTCGCGCGCCAGAAAAACATCGCCAAGGTTGGAAAGACATCGTGAAAGTTGAAGGTCAATTTAGCGAAATTTTGCTGAAATTCGATCATTTAGCCACAAAAGCACATCCGTTTATGGCGCACTGCCATTTATTAGAACATGAAGATACCGGAATGATGGCGGGTTTTACCGTTAGCAAATAATCAAACACTGTAAAAATCATTAATATCAGTAAGATAAATTAATAAATGGCATGAAATTGATATTTTGTGCCTTTATTTTCATTAAATCAGATCATCGCATGATGAAGGAAGTTCTGGTACAATCGTTTGCTTTCCCCGTTAACCCAATCGAAATAAATCATGAAACATATTGTTGATGTCATGATCTCTGAAGAAGAGATCAAACAGCGTATTGCTGAGCTAGGTCGTGAAATCACAGAACATTACCGTCCACGTCAAGAACAACACGATCTTGTTTTAATCGGCTTGTTAAAAGGTTCTTTTATTTTTATGGCAGATTTATGTCGTGAAATTAATGTAAACCATGAAGTCGATTTTATGACTGTATCAAGTTACGGTAATGGTATGACGTCAACGCGTGACGTTAAAATCATTAAAGATCTCGATGAAGATATTCGTGGTAAAGATGTGCTGATTGTTGAAGATATTATTGACTCAGGTAATACTTTAAATCGTGTTAAAGAGATTTTAAGTTTACGGGAGCCAGCTTCTATTTCTATCTGTACTTTATTGGATAAACCCTCTCGTCGTGAAGTTGATGTGCCAGTTGAGTGGATTGGTTACTCCATTGAAGATAAATTTGTTATCGGTTACGGCATCGATTATGCACAGCGTTATCGCCATCTGCCTTATATTGGGCATGTAACGTTATTAGATGAGTAGTCAATTGACTTCAAATAGAAGTGAAAAAACCCGCTTTTCAGCGGGTTTTTTGTTGGTGTGCGGAGTGTATTAACGTGGATGGCTTAATTTTGCCATCGCTTGACGATAAGAAAGTTCAAGTTTTTCACGGCTATCCGAAGTGACATCAAGGTCGTGTAGCTCACCGTTATTTAACCCGTAAACCCAACCGTGGATCATCACTTTTTGTCCACGTTTCCACGCGGCTTGCATAATCGTTGAGTGCCCCAAGTTGTATACTTGCTCGATAACGTTTAGCTCACAAAGTAGGTTTAATCTATCTTGTGGTGCAAGCTCACCTAGCATTGAACTGTGTTTATACCAGATATCACGGATATGCAGTAACCAGTTATTGATAAGCCCTAACTCAGTGCCTTCAATTGCGGCTTCAATACCACCACAACCGTAGTGACCACACACAATAATATGCTCAACTTGTAATACATCAACCGCATACTGGATCACAGAAAGGCAGTTTAAATCAGTGTGAATGACTAAGTTTGCCACATTACGGTGAACAAATAAGTCACCCGGTGCTGCGTTGATTAGTTTTTCTGCTGGAACGCGGCTGTCAGAGCAACCAATCCATAAAAAGTGAGGTTTTTGACCTTTACAGAGATCTTTAAAAAACTGAGGATTTTCTTCAGTAACAGATTCTGACCATTGCTTGTTATTGGCTAACAGCTCTTCAATTTTTCTCATCATGACGTGACTGCCTGTAAATTCGGTTTCCCACCATTTGCGCTGACAGTACGCCAACACGAAATAGCTCTTGTGTTATTGTTGGATGCGAGAGATCCATTAAGAAAGGGTATTTTTATACCATTACTTTTGAATTAATCAGAGGGCTTTTTAAGGCCAAATGACAGATAATTACTTGTAATTTTTCGCTTTCAAATAAGATAGATCTTTTTATAGCATTTGTTTAATGAATTTATCAATACATTCCTTGATGTAAATCAAATGTATAAAAAGATAACTGGTTGTTAAACCTGCTGTTGTATTATTCAAAAATAGACACTTATAAATATTATATAAATAAATCTAATGTTCATGATTATTGGTTTTATTTTTACACTGAAAGCCAAAATGATAAAAAATAATCAGCATTATTGATTGGGGCGATAAATGGCAAGCTAATATCTATCAGTAAGATTGAGAAACAAGGGCAATAATTTTATTGGTATCAATTAGGCTAAATGATTGCACTAAGAGATAAATTTATAAAAACATCAGAATATCAGTAAGAAATAAAACAACCTAGAGCCTTGATGGCTAATTTATTTTCTCTGCAGCTCTTATTCTTTATTATTACAATAGTTAAGAAAAATTTATTTATTCGTTTGTGTCATAAACCCTAAAACGGTTTATTTACGACTTTATTTTCTCTAGAATATCCTTATTCCATTTTGATCCTATTGAACTAAGCTTATTTTCTAATTCAAAGCGTGTGAGCAATACGTAGCATTAGCAAAGTTTAGTTGAATAGCTATTTTCTGATTTCAGCTCAGTCAATGCTGAATAATGCAGTTGATAAAAGGTAATTCCCACTTATGACGTATGCATTGGAGTTAACGGAGTTAACGAAAACTTATCACAATGGCGTAAAAGCGCTAAAAGGTATTAACCTCACCGTTGAGGCTGGCGATTTCTATGCTTTATTAGGTCCTAATGGTGCGGGTAAATCGACCACGATTGGTATTATTAGCTCGTTAGTCAATAAGAGTAGCGGCAAAGTAAAAGTGTTTGGTTATGACACCGATACCGATATGGTCAATGCAAAACGCCAGTTAGGATTAGTGCCACAAGAGTTCAATTTCAACCCTTTTGAAACCGTATTACAAATTGTTCTCAACCAAGCCGGTTATTATGGTGTACCTCGTAAATTAGCGCTAGAACGTGCCGAAATTTACTTAACTCAGTTAGATTTGTGGGAAAAACGTGATGATAGAGCGCGTTTTTTATCTGGAGGAATGAAGCGCCGTTTAATGATTGCGCGTGCGTTAATGCACCAACCTAAATTGCTTATTCTTGATGAACCAACAGCAGGTGTTGATATTGAATTACGTCGCTCAATGTGGACGTTTTTAAAACAATTAAATGCTGAAGGTACCACCATTATTTTAACGACTCACTATTTAGAAGAAGCAGAAATGCTGTGTCGGAATATTGGTATTATTCAACGTGGCGAGCTGGTTGAAAATACCAGTATGAAAGGTTTATTAAGTAAATTAGAGTCTGAAACATTTATTTTAGACTTAGCACCTAAAAGCCCATTGCCTGAATTACAAAATTATCAATATCGCTTGGTTGATACATCGACTTTAGAAGTCGATGTTAAAAGAGAACAAGGATTAAACAGTGTTTTTGCTCAACTTAATGCACAAGGTATTCAAGTGTTAAGTATGAGAAATAAAGCCAATCGTCTTGAAGAATTATTTGTTCATTTAGTGAATGAAGATCATACCGTAGAAGGAGAGAGGGAATGATTCAGCTGTATTGGGTAGCCCTCAAAACAATTTGGATTAAAGAAGTCACCCGTTTTGGGCGTATTTGGGTGCAAACATTAATTCCACCAGTGATAACAATGTCTCTCTATTTCGTTATTTTCGGGAACCTCATTGGTAAACGAATTGGCGATATGGGGGGCGTAGATTATATGCAGTTTATTGTTCCTGGCCTGATTATGATGGCAGTAATAACAAACTCTTATGCCAATGTTTCCTCTTCCTTTTTTGGTGCTAAATTCCAACGTAGCATTGAAGAATTATTAGTTTCACCTGTTCCAACGCATGTTGTTATTGCGGGTTTTGTTGGTGGGGGTGTTGCTCGTGGTATTTGTGTCGGAGTATTAGTGACGGTAATTTCACTGTTTTTTGTGCCATTGGAAATACATTCTTGGACAATGGTCGTTGTGACATTACTGATGACCTCCATTGTGTTTTCTCTCGCAGGGTTATTAAATGCGATTTTTGCGAAAACCTTTGATGATATTAGTATTATTCCAACGTTTGTTTTAACACCATTAACCTATTTAGGTGGCGTGTTTTACTCACTGTCACTCTTGCCTGAATTCTGGCAAGGGGTATCTAAATTAAACCCGATTGTTTATATGATAAGCGGTTTCCGTTATGGCTTTTTGGGAATTACCGATGTCTCTTTAACAGTGACGATTAGCGTACTGTGTCTTTTTATTGCTGTGTTTTATGTGATTGCATGGTATTTAATTGAAAAAGGTCGCGGTTTAAGAAGCTAATCAAAAAAACAAAAGAAAAAGTGATAAAAGTTGAAATCGGTACCTTAACTAGAGGTACCGATTTTTTTTAGCTATTTTTTCAGCATAAATGTTAATTTTTATTTAAAAAATGACTTCTCTATTAACAAAATGATTTTTCTTGTTTAGTATACTAAACACTTTAATCGGGATGGAAAGGAAATGTAATGACAACGGCAAGCCAAACAGGCAAAGCGCCTGAGGCAATCTCTCGTAATAAGCTTTTATGTATCGCAGGTATGGGATGGACTTTTGATGCCATGGATGTGGGATTATTGGCTTTTTTACTCACAGCATTAAAAGAAGATTGGGGATTAACGGCATCACAATTGGGTTGGATTGGTAGTGTAAATTCAATTGGAATGGCCGTTGGTGCATTTGTGTTTGGCATTATGGCAGATAGAAAAGGGCGCAAACCTGTTTTTATCTTTACTTTATTGCTGTTTAGCTTAGGTTGTGGATTAACAGCATTAGCAAGCTCTTTGATGGTGGTGCTTGTTTTACGCTTTTTTATCGGAATGGGATTAGGTGGAGAATTACCTGTTGCTTCCACACTTGTTAGTGAAAGCGTTGAAACCCATGAACGAGGTCGTATTGTTGTTTTATTAGAGAGTTTTTGGGCGGTCGGTTGGCTAATTGCTGCGTTGATTGCTTATTTTATTATTCCTGATTATGGCTGGCGTATGGCTATGCTATTAAGCGCATTACCTGCGGTATATGCCCTCTATTTACGCTCAAAATTACCCGAACCTACCTCATCGTCTATTTCACAGAAAAAAACACGTTTATCCATTCGCCAATCAATGGCATTAATTTGGTCACCACAATATCGTCGCTCAACGTTAATGTTGTGGATCTTATGGTTTTGTGTGGTTTTCTCTTATTACGGTATTTTCTTGTGGTTGCCTAGTGTTGCCATGTTAAAAGGTTTTAGTTTAATTAAGAGCTTCCAATACGTGCTTATTATGACATTAGCGCAGTTGCCCGGTTATTTTACGGCAGCTTGGTTAATTGAGCGCTATGGGCGAAAGTTTGTTTTAGTGACTTATTTAGCTGGAACCGCCATTAGTGCTTATTATTTCAGTGTGGCTGACTCTACTGCAACATTGCTTATTTTCGGTATGTTGTTATCGTTCTTTAATTTGGGGGCGTGGGGGGCTTTATATGCTTATACACCAGAACAATACCCCGATGGAATTCGGACAACCGGTGCCGGAACAGCAACCGCAATAGGGCGTATTGGTGGAATATTAGGACCTTTAATGGTGGGATATTTGGTTCAATATCAATTTGAAATAAGCTCTATATTTCTGATTTTCAGTTTTTCGATTGTGATTGGAATATTAGCGGTGATGTTATTGGGTCAAGAGACAAAAAATAAACCACTTAACTCAATTTAGTCATGCTTTGTGCGACTAAAAATATAGAATTTCTCCTTCTTGTAATATGATAGCAGTTAAGATTTTTATGAGAAAAAGGAGATAACGATGTCTCATTATGATGAAGTGGTTAAACAGGTTGATGATGCTATTGCTACAACCAGTATTCAAACCATGAACGAACTTTTAGTGGAATTAGGTAAAGATAAAACAATTGAATTTCCACTGCGTTATGAGCAACAAGAGCGTTTGCGTACGGCTATTTTCCATCACGGTGAAAAACAACGTTAATTGGATTGTCGCTAAGAAAATTGCTAAGAAAGCTAAGAAATAAGAAAAAGCGTTTTCACCTGTTTATCAATAAGGTGCAAACGCTTTTCTCTCTTTACAGCATCGTATCAACATGAATTAAAACGTTTTTCGACCTTCTAACACTGCGATCCTATTTTCAATAGAGGGATGTGTTGAGAAAAACGAATCTCCTTTATTAAAAATAAAGGCCGCTTTACGATAAGCACGTCCCGTCGAACCATCTTCAAAATTTTCAGTGTCATGTTGTGCTGAAATTTTCTTTAATGCATTAATCATCGCTTGATTATCTTGGGTTAAATCAACCGCAGCAGCATCTGCCATATATTCACGGGTGCGAGATAAATAGAAATAGAGCACCTGTGTAATGATCGGTAAAACCAAGTTGAGAATAATTAAAATGAGTCGCGCTTTGCTTGCTGCATCATTACTTTTACCACCGCGGTTACCAGAGGCAATATATAAGCGACTACCAAAGATATTAGTTACTGTCAGAATAACGTTAGCTAATATGCCAACATATAACGTCAGTCGTGAATCACCATGAATAATATGCCCGGTTTCATGCGCTAATACTGCTTGTACTTCTTGGCGATTAAGACGATTTAATAAGCCTGTTGTTACACCAATAAAGGCATTTTTCTCAGACCAGCCAGCTGCAAAGGCATTCGCTTCTGGTGTATCAAGAAGATAGAGTTTAGGAATGTAGCCAAGAGTTGCACTTAAACTAAGCTCTTCAACAATATTAAGGAGTTGGCGCTCTTGTGCATTTAAAGTGTCATCAGGGCTAATTAATCGCGCATTCAT
Organism: Pseudomonadota bacterium; assembly: GCA_023454395.1. Taxonomy (GTDB): domain Bacteria; phylum Pseudomonadota; class Gammaproteobacteria; order Enterobacterales; family Enterobacteriaceae; genus Proteus; species Proteus appendicitidis. The sequence continues at coordinate 11,154 of JAEYFY010000409.1, read as the reverse complement.
TCCCGTGAGCATAATTTTATGCCCTTTAAAATGAATAAAGATAAGCAATAAAATCGAGATAGCGAGAATAATTAATGAAGCAATGGGAAGAGATTGAAACGTCAGAAATGCCAACATATTATCGGTAAGATCTAAATAAGGATTGGCACCAATAGCCGTATCCACCAGTAAACCGATCATAAGCATTAACAGTAAATATGTTGCTATAACAAAACGAGTTCGAATAGCATTTTTTCGTAGAACATTTCTGAAATCCATTAGTGACTCCAAACAGCACCGCTAAGTACTGTTTTTATCAATCTAGTAGTAATAAATCTCTCTTACCACTAGCAAATTAATCGAAATTAATGCGGCGCGCTTCTTCCGCTTTAATGGTTCCTTCATCAAGACGCCAGTACTCTTTATCAATAACAAGGCTTGGGAAAATTTTGACGATAAATACCGCAGGAATAGAAGCGATGAAAGCACGGTATTGCTCTAAAGTACGGTTGTAACCACGCTTTGCAAAAGAGAGTTTATTTTCTGTTGAAACAATCTCTTCTTGTAAATTTGCCATGATAGTGTCGGATTTTAATTCAGGGTAATTTTCAACCGCTACATTAATGGCACCACTTGAGACAATTTTTGATAATTCATCTTCAGCCGCTTTGGCTTCTTTAGTATTTGTGCTTTGAGCTTGTGTTCTTAATTCAGTGATTTTAGTAAATACTTCAGACTCATGGCTAAGGTATTTTTTAACAGTGGCTAATAGACTATCGAACACTTTGCCACGACGATCTAATTGTACTGAAATTTCAGTTTCACTTGAGATAACCGCTTCACGCATAGAGATAATACGGTTGTAATAATAAAAAATAAGACCCAGTAACGCGATGGTAATAATTAATCCAGTCATGCGAAGCGCTCTCTTTTTTAATAGTAAACAGGGAATTGTGCTAAATGATTAATGTTAATTTTGCCTATTATTGATAAAGATAGCTAGATGATTATTTCATCAAAGATAAAAAAATACCCCAAATAAATTCGGGGCAAAATTAAAGGTAATGTTAAGGTAAATAAAAATATCAAGTGAAACATTGGGGGTGAAAACAAGGTTAAATAAGCAAGCTAACTAAGTGATTTACGTCAGCGATTTAAACCCTGCCATTTAACCATGCCATTTAACCCTGTCATTTAACTTAGAGAGATAACACACTTAGAACCAAGGAGCTTGCGCCATTACATTGCCATAGAACAACATTCTGCCTGCAATTTCGCCACTAAAAAGCATCAAAATAGCGATAATAGAGAGTGATGTTTTGCTAAATAACGCACTGTGAGACAACGTAATAATACCAATACCCATCATCAGACTAGCAATGACTTGCCACCATAATAATAGGCTTGCTACATCTGCACCGGCTACTTGCGCTCTTATAACGACTCCCACAAGTACTAATAATGCGCCAATTAATGTTCCTATTTTTAATGCATTGCTAATGGTTTTACCTTGTAAACGTAACCAAGGGATCATCGATCCAAAACCCAGTAACAACGCTGTACCAATAAAGCTAATTTGTGTTGCTGGCGTATGCCATAAAGGGTGTGCCTGCATTTGGTAATAGATTTGTGCCGTAACTAAAATCACAGGCAAACCAATCACACCACAAAATAATCCAATCAAACTATTACGGCGAATAGCATGGGGCTGTACCCAACTCGCTAATGCCCATAATGAAATCAATCCATTTAGCATCACAAAGGCAATGGCTTCGCGACTTAACCAAGAGTGGGCAATACCTAAAACAGAACGATAAGCACCCAGCGGATCACCTAAGTGCCCCATCGACATTGAGGAGCCAACAACTTCAATTAGCCAAATCAACGCAACGGTTGTTCGTAATGCTTTAGTACTTAGCATTGCAACGTTTTGAGTCTGGTTTTGCCATAGATACAGTGAAAGCGCTAATGCCGCGCCAATACCCCATTGGCTCATCACCGTAAACAGGACTAACGGCAGTTGATAATCATGCATAATTAATCCTCCATACCAATAATGACAATATTAGGATGACTGATGGTGTGATCAGGAACGCCATAGCGTTTTTCCAATAAAGCCCAATTTGTTGTATGTTTTTTACGTAGATCTTCAATTTCACCAAACTCAATGGCGCTAGTAGGGCAAGATTCAACACAACGCGGTTTTAAGCCTTCATCTAGTCTATCTGCACACATATTGCATTTACTGGTTTTACCTTCAACGGGATCATAAACCGGTGCATTATAAGGACAGGCCATAATACACATTTGGCAACCAATACATTTGTCATGATCTTGCACAACAATACCATCTTCACGTTTGGTATAAGTGTCAGCAGGACAGACTTTCAGGCATTGTGGATCATCACAATGGTTACAAGACATAGTAATGAAAGCTTGGGCATTAGGTTGGTCTTCGTTGAATTCACGAACACGACGCCATAGCACACCAGGTGGTGTGGCATTTTCAGATTTACATGCCATAGAGCAGGTGCGACAACCGTAGCAATCTTTGGTGTTTATCAGAAAACCATACTGTTTCTTCGCCATGATCATGCCTCCCGTCTTACGTTAACTAAGGTGCTATTACAGCAATGACCATTACCTAAAGGCTCTACGTGATCGTTGGTAACATGGCTACTACTTCCGCCTTGTTGTTCCCACCATCCATTGTCTAATGAGATAACACCTTGCTTAATATGAGTGGTCACAACGGCAATCGCGCGGTGTTCGCCTCGATCATTAAATGCGATAGCCCATTCACCATCTTTAATGCCGCGAGCTAAGGCATCATTAGGATGGATAAGAATATTAGGCTGATTGCGCTGTACTTCTAAGATCCATTCATTCATACCATGACTGGAGTGAACACTACGGGCAAGTTTGCGTTGTACCGCCATAAGCGGATACTTTTTGGCAAGTTCAGGGGAGCCTTTTGTCGATTCTTTTACTGGGTAATAGGTGACAATAGGGGAGAAATTTTTACTCTGCCACTCTTCAATAAAGAAGTGCGCTTTTTTCGTTGAAGTACGGAAAATGCCATCTTTAAAGGGAACCCAATCACCTTCAACTGGGCGTACTGGTCCTTTTTCAAGCATTTCACGAGTAATGCCAGAACCTTTAAGACAAGCATCAATGTAATGTTCGATGGGCTGATTAAAGACTTCACCAAAGCCAAAGCGCTCAGCAAGACGAGCAAAGATCCAATAATCAGGTTTTGCTTCTCCGGGTGGCTCCACCGCTTTTTCCATTAATTGTACATATTGACTACGCACACCCGCCATTAAACTGGTATCTTCAAAAATCGTGGTAACAGGAAGTACAAGATCGGCATAAAGTGCTGTGGATGACATCAAGTTATCTGCGACAACAACAAAAGGAACTTTTTTCAGTGCATTACGCACCATATTAGTGTTAGGAAGCTGCGTCATCACCCCCATTGTCATGATCCACCAAAAATTAATAGGGTGTGGTCTTTCATTGACAATCCAATCACCGACTTTGGCAACAGGGATTGGTTTAATGGGTTTGGCATTCGGTGCTGGTGGAATAATCGGGCTAAATTTCGCCATTTGACGAGCGCCGCCCGCATCACAAATTCCGGCACCTTTTTTACCGATGTTGCCTGTTAATAACGCAAGATAAAACTGGCTGGCTGCGACATAAGCACCGAACTCTGTTCGTTGAGCGCCTGACATATTTTGTACAATCATTGCTGGTTTAGTGGTGGCATAATCGCGAGCTAAACGAATGATCGTTTCTTTTGGAATATCCGTTTCTTGGCTGGTTTTTTCAACAGTCCAAGGTTGTGCTTGTTGATAAATTTGCTCAAAGACAGTCATATACTCAGCATTAGCGGGCAGTTCATCATGAGTTAACGCAGGAACAATATTTGGTGTTTCATGGTGAACAAGTTGCTGACTTAAGGTATCAAAAACCAGATAACTATCTTGATCATCATCAGATTGGCGTAATAGCTTTTGCTGTGAGTTAACAAGATAAACGGCACCTGTATGCGCCCGTAAAAAAGGCTTATCAGTGAGATTTTCTTCAATGATAATTTTGATCATCCCTAATGCGAGCGCGGTATCTGTACCGGGTACAATTGGGATCCATTCATCGGCTTTAGCGGCAGTTTCATTAAAGCGAGGATCAATAACTACCATTCTGGCGCCATTGCGGCGAGCTTGGTTGTAATTTTTAAAATAGGCTTGCATAGTGACGGCTGGGTTATTACCCCAACAAAGAATATAGCGACTATCTTTTACCGTATCTCGAGTATCTGCATAGCGTAGACCAACCATTGGGATCATCGCCGCTGTTACCGCGGAACAGCATAGCGAGCCAGCTTGCTTTGTGGAGCCTCCTAAGTAATCGAAAAACGCCTTACCCATATCATTTTTAATCGAGTCCATATTGCCCGCATGAGTGGAGATAAATAGCCCCTCATTACCAAACTTATCAATGGTTTCTCTGATATTCTTTTCAATAAGATCAAGCGCTTTATTCCAACTGATTGGTTTAAACTCCGCTTTCCCTTTTTCACCAACGCGTAATAAAGGTGTGGTTAAACGATCTTTATGGTATACCCACTTAGTTCGGCTCATACCACGCAAACAACATTTCACATTAAAGCCTTCAGTGGCTTCAACTTTGATAAGTTGCCCATTATGCGTAAAAGCTGTTAGGTTACAGTGCAAACATTCCATCGCACAGGTTGAACGAAAGGTTTTATATTCTGATAATTTGATCCGAATTTTTTGGTTATATATGGGTTTATTTTCATTAACTAGACTGAATGCGTTAGGAGAAAGAGCTGCCACGCCAATGGCGCCCATTCCTTTTAACAACGTTCTTCTATTTAATTCCCATGTTTGATTTTTAGACATAGACATTCTCACGCACAAGAAAAGTTAACTATATATAAACTCAATTCATATATAGTTAACCTTGAGTTAGATCATCTAAAAATAGACAAAGAAAATAATCGATAGAAAATGATTAAAAAGCCCTATTTAAAATAAGGTTTTAGTGAAATAAACTAGTAAAAATGACAAAAAAAGAATAATGGGATATCGTCATAAAACAAAGTAAATAACGAATAGGTGTAAAGAAAATAAATGCAGAATTCTCAAGGAGTTAACTCGGTTGATATCGCTATTACCATTCTCGAATTTATTGCGTCGAATGGAGGTATTGCCCGATCGTCAGATATTGCAAAAGCCTGTTCGCTTTCAAAAAGTCGCTTACATAAGTATTTAGTTTCACTTTGTCGCTCAGAAATGCTGTATCAAGAGAGTGAAGGAAGCCAGTATTGTTTGGGGAGTAAAATTCTTTTTTTAGCACAGGCAACGCCAAAACCACAATCCTTTGTGGATGAGATTAATCAGCTATTATGTGAGTTTAGAGATGAACATAATATGTCTACGGGATTGGTGATACCTCAAGGTAATCAATTGTTTTTAACACGTTACAACCGTAGTTTTAAACATGTTGATATCGATTTTTTGCCTGATACTCCTGTTCCTCATAAAATTAGTGCCGCAGGTGCTGTTTTTGCTACCTTTAGTGATTTGAGGATTGAAGCAGATTTATCACAAAATCAGCAAAAAACTATTCGCCAACAAGGTTTTGCTATTCGTCAGGAGCCTGCTGATGGTATTCCAGGCGCGCAATCTATTTCATGCCCTGTGTTTAATAAAAAAGGGGAAATGGTAGCGGCAGTATTGACGATGGGATTTATTGAACCTGAAAGGCAAGTGGAGCTAGGCAATGCATTAAAAGCAAAAATGGCGCATTTCTCCCGCTAATTTGCTATTAGGCACTTTTGCATTAAAAGCAAAGTGCCTAAAATCGTGTGTTGATTAATCGAATAGCCCCTTCGCCAGAATGTCACCTTCTTGAGATATACCGGGTAACACAAAGTAATATCCGCCACCAAAAGGTTTGATATAACGCTCTAAGGGCTCACCGTCTAAACGTTTTTGGGTATCAATAAAACCTTTTTTAAGGTTATTTTGAAACGAGATAAAGATCAGCCCCATATCGAGCTGACCCGAAGGCGTTAATCCTAATGAGTAGCTATAACTACGTCGGCGTAATTTGGCACTATAACGCTCTGGATTTCTGGGTTCAGCCCGTCGCATATGAGAATCAAATAGCACTCTGTCACCGTGTGGATCTTTTTCAAATTGCGGATCGTCCATCTCTTGCTTCATGCCTATTGGTGCGCCAGTTGAGCGATGGCGACCAAAGTTATTTTCTTGATCTTCAAGTGGTGTTCTATCCCAAAACTCCAAAGCAAAACGAATAAGGCGAACAGCTTGATAACTCCCGCCTAAACACCATTGTGGCTCTTTTTGTTTCTCGGTGATCCAAACAAGAGAGTCCATCAAGCTATTGTCTGAAGAGGGCGCGTTGCCAGAGCCATCTTTAAAACCAAAAAGATTAATCGGTGTTTGTCGATTATCGATATCACGGGCAGGAAGAAAACCATCGATTTTCCATACAGCATAAACCTTTCCTGACAGGTGTTTTAAAATATCCCTTAGCGCATAAATCACGCTTTCTGGGCTATTTGCACAAAGTTGCAGTAATACATCACCCCCACACCATTTAGGATCGAGCCGGTCATTAGGAAAGGGTTTCATTGGTTCTAAGCGCTTAGGTTTTTTAGCTTGAAAACCAAAACGACTATCAAAAAAACTATCACCTAAAGCGACAGTGACGGTTAATTCATCGGGGTGTAATTGTGTTCCTAAAATGCCGGATTCAGCAGGAGGAAGATGTGGATTAGCCCGTTGTTGAAGTTCTCTGGGTTGAGTTAAAAATGCAATTCGTTGTGTCAGTGTTGTGAATATTCTTTTTACATCATCGGCGTTTGTTACTGTCAGATTAAGTGCAATTAATGAAGCATGCTTTTGTTCTGGTGTAATAACACCCGCTTGATGTTGACCTAAATAGGCAATAGCCCGTTGATAGCGAGGAGTAGATAAAGACTCTTGTTTTTCTACTGCTTTCGCTCCCATACTGGCGAGTAATAGACTCCCTCCTAACCACTTTAACGTTGTACGTTTATTGAGATTAACAGGGTTTTTTGATAGCGATTTAAAGAGCGTTTTATTTTTCATCACTTGCTTCTTTATAGTGATAGTAAACATCAATATTGAGCGTGCTACGTAAGTTTGCCACTTGCTCTGCCAATTGTGTTACTTGAGAAAAAAGCCAACTTTTTTCTGTTTCAGGAAGCGCTGTTAAAGGCTGGAATAGACCTTCATCGCGCTGATATTTTAAAAGCAAAGCCCCTATATCGTCATATTGTTTGATAAGCAGTTGATATTCTGTTGTTGGAATATGACTAGATAAGATCTCTACGATTAAGCGCGATCCAGATAAATTGGCATAACTATCACCCAGATCGCTGTTTGAATATTGATTTTCAATACCAGCGAGTTTGTCCGTTAAAATAAACTCTAAGCTATCACCCGCAGATTGAACCAATTTAGGGATAGGAATATCTTCAATCGCGACACGTTTTTTTAAGTCACTAATGCCTCTTAAAAGGGCTTTTGCTGATTCAGTGGCTTTTTGAAGATCTTTTAATTTAAACAGTTGATATTCAACTAAATGAAATCCTGAAAAACGAGGTGAATTTTCTCTTTCAAGAAAGAAATCGGCTCGATTATTCAATAAACGTTCGCTTGTACCAAAAAGGGCAATAATAGGGCGGATCACTTCATAATGATAATGCGCTTGTTGATAAGCATTTTGTGCATTAATAAGCTGATTTTTTTCGCTGCTTTCGATTAATTTATCGAGCGATTTTTCAACTAGCGTTAATTGTTCAACCGCCTTTTCTCGGTAATTTAAAATATCGCTTTCAAACTTTTTAGGAGTGGGGATATCCCCTTTGGCAATAACGATATTGTCGCTATCTTGAATAATACCCTGAATAATTTTTTCCGCATAAATAGGAAAAGAAAACAACAAGATAAATAGAAAAACGGTGATCTTTTTACTTAGCAACTTTACATTATTTAGCATGGCGAGCGCCTCGCTTAAATAACAGTGCTACAACCACCCAATACACAATAAATGTCACCACGCTTAAACCAATGGGTTGAGAGCGATAAGCAAAAAACGAGACTAAAAAATTACCAAAGACACTGGAATCATCAAGAATATGGCTAATATCCCAAAGTGGGTAAATAAAGAAATCAGGTAATTCAAAATCCATTTCAATCAATAGATTGGCAATTTCTTCTACGGCTTTTAATAACAGAGAAACGGCAAGGAATAGTAATAAAAATCCTGTTACGGTAAAGAAATAGCGCCATGAAATAACTTTTGAAGTCAGCAAAAATAGCCACAGTGTGAATGCAGCGACAAGTAAGCCAATAAAGACCTCAATAAAGAAAGGCAGTGCTGTTTGTGCATTGAGGGCCATAATATGGCTAGAAAGGAAGACTACCACTTCGCTGCCTTCTCTGGCAATCGCAATGGCAATAATTAATAAAATACCCCATGCACTTTGTTGCTGTGTTTTTTGGGTGAGTTCATTTTCTATATTTGCTTTTAATGATTTTCCTTGCCCATTCATCCAATAAACCATCTGTACAATAAGTACGCAAGCGAGGATCTCCATTGCGATCATAAATAGAGATTGCCACATATCTTCGAGTGAGCTAAATACGCCATAAATACTTAGCGCTAGAATAATGGCAAGAAATAACCCAAATGCCACACCACCCCATAAATATTTCATACCTTGTTGTGGTGTTGGTGAGCGTTTTATCCACGCATAAATAATGCCTACCACTAATAGCGCTTCAAAACTTTCTCGCCAAACAACAAACAGAACTTGTCCCATAATTACTCTGCCTTTTCAGTTGCAACAATTTCACCTTGAGGATGAGAAAGGTGAAAATCATCAAAGAAGGTGTAACGGCCTGGTTTTAGTGGTGCGATTACAACGACAGAATTGGCGCCCGGTGCTAATACTTTTTCTTTACGTAGCTGTGTACTTTCAAATTCAACAGGGCTAGTGCCTGTATTACGAATTTTTATTCGTATGGGGGTTTTAGCGGGGACTTCAAGTACTTGGGGAATAAGTTCGCCATCTTTCATTTCTAATTCAACGGTGTATTTCTCTGCTGCAAAAACAGAGGATGTCACCATTAAGAGAAGTAATAATGTATATTTAGAGAGAGTTTTGATCATCAGCGTTTCACTTAAAAAAGAGAAAAAGGATAAATCCAAATGGTTGGATTTATCCGTTATCAAGCTAATTAGTAACTACCTTTACGACCCGTACCGCTATAGGTGAAATCCCATGATACTTCAAACGGTTCAAACCAAGGTGATACACCCGTTTCTTTATCGATATGACGACCAAAAGCGATATCTTTGTTGTATGAAGGCGGGTAAATCTTATAGGTCACGTTATATTGACCATTTCCGTCCAGTTTGAGGTTTTCACCATAGTGAGGGCCATCATTGGCAACCATCGCCATAAATGTACCTTGCTGTTTTTTTGCAGGAGCATCGGATTTTGTTACGGTGTATTCAATGGTGAGGTAAGGGATCCAATCACCTTCAGCAAATCCATTTGGATTATCTTCTGTAGCATGAATATCTGCTTCTAAATGGATATCTGCTTTATCAGCAGCCAAGTGATTCATCGCATGATGACTTTCTTCGATATCCATGGTGATAGGTTGCAGATAAACCCCTTGAATTTCCATACCATTTTTAAGAATAGGATGACCAACGGGATACTCAACAGCAAGTGTGGACGCAGAAAAAAATGAGAGAGCAGTGAGAGAGAGCGCATAGCGATATTTCATGTTTAACCCCTATTATTGAATGATAATTGTTATTATTCTTAATAAGGTTAACATAATTTGTATTAGAAATAGGAGATAATCTATACGAAAAATATCGCTTAAGCTGGTCGAGAAATCAGTAAAAATAGTGATAACATTTTCTTTTATAAAAGAAAAAAATTTGTTGTTCTGAAATAAATATATGAATGGGATTGATAATTATAGGTAATAACACCCAGTGAGATTATCTAATTAAGAATGATATATGGAAATCTTATTTATCATAATAAGAAGATAAAAGAGAAGATTTCCATATAAAGAAGATTAAATCTGACTTTGGGCGCTCCAAAACTGTTTGGATTGTGTCAGTGCCACGGCAGAAACTTGCTCTTCATTTTGCGGTAGGAAAAATGCAGGGGTGACTTTTAGCTCTTGTGCAATATGAAAGAGCATATCAACATCAATCTTACATAGCCCATTCTCATAACGTGAAAATTGTTGCTGGCTAATACCGACTCGTTCAGCGACAACCTTTGCTGACAAGCGAAGTTGCTGGCGTTGTTTACGAATTTTATGCCCAATAATTTGAGAAATGGGATAAATCTTTGACATTAGTGACCTCATTCTTCCTATCAACCACCAATAATACTCAATAAATTGAATACCAAGTTTCCGTGTGGATCTTCAAAATAAACAAGCGCTCCGGCTTGAATGAGTAAAATCCATACTACTGTGTTATCGGTTAATTGGATGAATTATTTATACCCATCACGTTATAAGATGATATTAATTTTCATTAAACTATTTTGATATCCTGCTTTTTCCTAGCAGGATAGTCGAGATTTTTTTGATAAACAGTGCTATATATTGCCTAAACACCATTTTATCTGTTATTTGCGCTCGCATTTATGATTAATAAAGAGTAAATAATGCAGTTACAACAAAAAAGATAAAACCCTCTTTGACTGTGTTTATGCTCGAAAATACCTTTTATAGGCTTTTTATAATGGGTTATTTTTGAGTTTTTTTTTATCTCGCCGCGATTTCCCTTTTGAAACGAGTATCAAACTCAAACAACAATTTTCATTTTGTTGTCATTTATAAAATTACATTCACTTCTGATGGTCTACAGCGTTAAGATTGTTATCTATAATACTTATACAGATTATAAGTATTGCAGGGTAGTTATCTATTTATCGTCAAGGTCGAGATTATGAATGTAAAAGATATCATTCGTCATGAACCATTTGGAACATTGCTAGGCTATGCGCCTGGTGGTGTCGCGATTTACTCTTCAGATTACAGCAGTATT
>JAEYFY010000053.1 GCA_023454395.1 Pseudomonadota bacterium | reverse complement strand
CAATACTGTCTTTAATAAATTGCAGTTGTTGCGCGTTAGCAGTCATAATCAGTGCCATAATAAAAAACGAAACGATAGAATCTATGCAATATGCCGTTAAAATGCAACAGAAAGCCAATTAACAACTCTTTTTTGTTGCTTTAAGTCAATTCATGTTTTTATCAAAACAGGGACAAGAACCAGATGAATAAACCCGATCCTTTAAGCTTGTTTAAAAAACAGATAGACAATCTAGCCGAAACAGTGGCGCCTATTGCAAACAAAAAAATTGCAGCACCTTGCTTCGACACAGCACTATTCCACCGCCGAAGTGATTCCCTTGGTGGCTATATGCAACAGATCCGCGATAATTTTATCCAGTTAATCGCTTGTGTTGAGGCACAACGAAGCCAGCAGGTTAAATTTCTGGCCACACAAATCCTACAACAAATTGAAGCATTAACTCGTGAATTATCGACACAAACACTAAGAAAGCAAGAGAACCAGCTTACTCAACGAAAAAAAAGTGTCGATTTATACCAAAAGCTTGCCCAACATCAGGATTATGAGCGTCGATTACAAGCCATGATCCAAGATAGAGAACTTTCATTAACGCAAGCACAAAGCTTTATGAAGCAACAAGAGTTGCAAAAAGAGATTGCCGCTCTTGAAAATCGCCTTGCGCGCTGCAAAAACGCCCTGTTCTCTATCGAAAAGAGCATTGAGAAACAAGAAGATAAATTTTAAAGGAGGTGATAATGAGTTTAAAAGAAGCACCAGAGTCTGTTCAATTGGCAGTCGATCTTATCTATTTACTTGAAAGCCACCATATTGATCCTAAAACTGCACTAGAAGCCCTTGAGATTGTGCGCCAAGATTATGAAAAAAAATTAGCAGCACAATCTACTCATTCATCCCTTTAATTAAGCAAAAGGTGTATTGGCTTCAGGTGTTGAACCATCAAGAGGACGTTTTATCTCTTGTACTTCATCACCTTGTTTATTATGTAAATAGACATCAAGTTGGTTAAACGCAATATTGATATTATTTTCATTACATAACTTATCAATAGCACGGTTAACTTCATCGATTGCAATACTTCTATCACCTAATGTTCTGACATAAAAACGCAAGTCATGATTCAGCGTACTTGCCCCAAACTCAGTAAATAATACCACCGGTTCTGGCTCCGTCATCACTCTGACATTATCTTTAGCCGCCTTCATTAAAATCTCTTTAACCTTATCGAGATCAGAGCCATAAGCGACACCAACTTGAATAATAATACGTGTCACCGTATCAGATAATGTCCAGTTAATAAGCCGTTCGGTCACAAACGCTTTATTTGGAATAATCACTTCTTTGCGATCAAAATCAGTCACTGTCGTCGCCCGAATACGAATTCGGCTAACCGTACCGGAATAAGTGCCAATAGTAACCGTATCACCAATTCTGACAGGTCTTTCGAACAAAATAATTAGACCAGACACAAAGTTTGCGAATATTTCTTGTAAACCAAACCCTAAACCAACCGTTAAAGCGGCCGCTAACCATTGCAGTTTTTCCCAGGCGACACCTAATATTCCCAGTGATACGATGGTTCCGATAGCAATAATAATGTAGGTTAAAATGGTTGTGATCGCGTAAGAAGCCCCTTGTTGCAGTTTTATACGAGATAAAATTAATACCTCTAATAAACCCGGTAAATTTCGGGTCATAAACCAAGAAATTGCCATAATAGAAACAGACAATAATAGGTCGGCAACAGTAACCGCTTTAACGACATTACCAAGCTCTGTCGGCAAAGTGTAACTCCAGAGCGTTATTCCATCTAAATAGGTAAAGACCGTAATAAAATCAGACCAAATACCATAGAAACTAGACGCAAAGATGATAAATAAAATCATCGTTGTCAGTCTTAATGATTGCTGATTGATTTGATCCATATCCATTGGTGGTTCTTGAATAGGCTCTAGGCTGTTATCTTCGCCCTCTTTTTTCTCTTTTAACATAGCTTGTCTACGTTCAAGAGCGCGACGATAGGCAAGACGTCGAGCCGCAACAGTTAAGCCACGTAAGCTTGCATGATAAGCAATAAACCACAGCATGAGCAGATATAAGCTGTCGATCCAGCGATTTGCTAAACGCAATGCTGTGTAGTAATAACCAAAAATAACCAATCCCATTAAAATAAGCGGCGAAAACGTTAATAAGGTAATGACGACCGTTCTAACAACATGATTACCCTTTTCTTGCCATATTTCACGGCAAAATGGCAGCGCACACAGGCTAATACCAAATAATGAAATAATCGCAACTAATTGCCCAATAACATCCCCCACCAACAGTAATGGATTATTAATGCCATAAGCTGAAAGCAGAATAATTGGCAACATTGGCAGTGATAAGCGTAATAAACGTTTACGATTTTGCTGAACGCGTTCGAGAGGAATTTTAAAATGTTTTACGGCAACACCATTGTCAGACATTAAGCGATAAGACCATTCAAACATCAGCCAAAATACCGCAAATTGCCATGCAAAAGACCAAATAAATTCTTGCTGCACATTAAAGCTATTAATTAGCCAATACCCTATTGCTAATACAATACAAGAAAGGGGTAATGTTTTTATAAATACAATCCCTAATGCTAATGGCGTATGCAGTTGTGAATCTTTATTAAGCTTATTAATATCCGCATTCAGTTTTTCAAATTGCATATCTAGCTTTTTGCGTTGCCAAATAATCAACAAACTGAACGAAATAAGTGCAATAAGTACAGGAAGTGATTTCTTAGCCCCGATCAACAGATTTTCATTTGACCAGTTAAGCTTAAAACCTTGAAATTCGGCAACCGCTTGAGTCGGAAATACTGCAAACCAATTAAGATTAATCGGCTTATTACTGCTTACCCAGAAAATTTGCTGAGCCAATGTGTTTTCCAGTGAGCTGACCACACTGCGTAATTGTTGCTGATCCATTTGGAGATTAATCGAACCCGATATTTGATTACCTAATTGGTTATTCAGTTTATCGAGCAATTCTCTACGGGCATCAATTAAGAGTTCCAAAGCATTGCGTAACTCTTTTTGCGCATTGGCATCTGTAGTTTCAGGATGTGTTGATTGATACTCTTTCATCAACTGATCAATATAAACATTAGGTTGAATGATTTGATCACGTTGCTTGTTTATTTCAAATTGTTCTAATCGCAAATCGGCAATTTTATCCGGCAAGTTATTAATAAATATACCATCGGGTAAATCAACTTGTTCTTCAAACAGAATACGTGACAGTAATAAACTGCCTTTAAGCACATCAATTTGTTCTTTTAAATTGCGTTCAGATTGAATGGCTCTATCTAAACGATTCTTTACGAGTAAGCTATGGCGATTTAAATCGTTGTTGTTTTGTGTGGTAACAATCAACTTATCACTAAGCTGTTTATTGATTTCTGTTTGTACCAAATAAAATGGATCGTTATTAATGATCTGATTCTCAAGCCCTGTACTTTGGGCTTCTTTGGCAGTTTCTTCCGAGCTATCTAAGCGTTTATCATTGATAGCATCTTGAAGTAATTGAGCATGTTCTTGTGAAAGGTCAATATAAGCAGAACTATAATCTCGCTGTAGTTGCAATAAACTTTGCAGTTGCACATTTGATTGGAGAGTTCGCTTTTGAAAATTATTTTGTTGTTGAAGATAATATTGTTCTAATTGCAACAGTTGCACTGCTGAAGTGCGCATTTGTGCTTTATCAGCACTGCTTTTATTCAACAAGGTTCTTATTTGTTGCAGTCTTTCTGAATTGCCGAATAAAACAGATTGCGCCCTTTCTGGTTGTGTTTGTAATACAATAAGCTCATTACTGTAGTTGGCTAAATCATCTTGAGACTTTTGTAATGACTGTAAAACCGTTTCAAGTTGAGATTCTAATGTTGTAAGCGGTAAAGCCTCTAATGATTTTTTATAATCGTCGGCTTCTTTATTAGCGATTTTTTGTTTTAATTGTTCAAGTTGATATTGTGTACTACGTAATTTTTCCGGTAATTGATCGACTGTTTTATTGTAGCTTGTCGATTTTTTCTCTAATTGTTGAATATCATCAAGCAATAAAAGCGATTGTTCGAGATCTGTGATAGTTAATTTATCTTCTGCACTTAACTCACTGCGCTTATTTAATAAATTAAGCTGGTTTTGAATGCTTTCTTGAGTCGGTAAATTACTCGGTACCGCGGCTAAAACGGCGGTAATGGAGAGTCCCCAAAGAATAAAGACAATAATCGTGGCTGTAATAACCGTCTTTATTTGACTATTAAATTGAGAAAAAAGAGTTTGTGTACACATGGTTAAGCAACTTGTTCAATTAATATTGAAAAACTGTTTATTAGTATAATCCAATTGCTTTAAATTGGCAGTGTAAACAGAGCAAGTTGCTTGGTTTGTTTCTCGCCTGAGAAAACGAAATAGTGATCAGAAAGTCAGGATTTTATCCGCATCGAGCGTCCACTGCGCTAAATCGACTAATGTACCTAATTCTGCACCATCAACAAGTGGTAAATCACTGATACCACGCGTATCTGTACATGTTTTACAGAGTTTAACAGGCACATTTTGCGCCGTGAGAATTTCCAGCATTTGCTGTAAGTTATAACCTTCTTTAGGTTGTTGACGAGCTAAAGCCCCAGTTACAGCATCAGACATTAAAAAAATATTTAATTCAGTTTCTGGATGCTGTTCTTTTAATGTAATCGATAAACGCAGTGCGTTAAATAATGATTCATTGCCATAAGCTGCACCATTAGCAATAACTAATACCTTACTCATAAACATCTTCCTCAAGTTTAATAATAAATTAAGATGGCGCCGATATTCTCATATTTGTGCTGTGCTTTATCATATCAATAAAGCTATCAACCAAATATTGACTTTCATCTTTGATAGAAAAACTTTCTGGTGAAAATAACCAATTTTCGGCAAGCCCCGTCATCATTGCTCTTAACATAATAGCGGCCCTTCTTAAATTAAGATCGGCAGGAAGCTGTTTTTTTTCAATACAACGAGATAACGACTGTTCTATTCTAGAGTGATCCGCTGCACACAATTCTCTGCGAATTTCAACAATTGGTGTCATTTCACCGACAAATTCGCATTTATGGAAATATATTTCTAAAAGTGCATTATGTTTGGGATCTTCGACAATTGATGTCAATATGTAAATAAGTAATTCTCTTAATACAAATAGTGGATCATCTGGGTATTTTGATTGATACTCTATTTCTAAAGATTCTATTTTTAAGTCGGTGAGTTCGCACGCTTCAGTAAATAAATCCACTTTATTTTTAAAGTGCCAATATATTGCGCCACGGGTAACGCCTGCCGCTGTTGCAATATCTGAAAGTGATGTGGCAGAAACGCCTTGCACAGTAAACAGCCTAAGTGCAGCATCAATAATCTGCTGTTTTGTTTCTTGTGCCTGCCGTTTAGTTTTTCGTGCCATTAATCCTCGATTTTGACTGAAGTTAATTTACATACATTCATGTATGTTTGTACTATACATCGCAATCAATCATCAACTTAATTATTTTTATCCCGGGAAACAACGTTTGAATAGAGGTTTTCTTATGCGAAAAAACAGAGGGGTTTTGCCTCTGGCTCTGTTAGTGCTATCAGGCAGCTTGGTTCTTGCTGGATGTGACGACAAAGCTAAACAGTCTGCTGG
>JAEYFY010000009.1 GCA_023454395.1 Pseudomonadota bacterium | reverse complement strand
GTTACGACATTAGAGGTCCGGTTTTGCAAGAAGCAAAACGTCTGGAAGAAGAAGGTAACAAAGTTTTAAAACTCAATATTGGTAACCCGGCACCTTTTGGCTTTGAAGCACCTGATGAAATTTTAGTGGATGTGATCCGCAATCTACCAAGCTCTCAGGGTTATAGTGACTCCAAAGGTCTGTTTTCTGCGCGTAAAGCTATCATGCAGCATTATCAAGCCCGTGATATGCGAGATATCACGGTTGAAGACATTTATATTGGTAACGGTGTTTCCGAGTTAATCGTACAAGCAATGCAAGCCTTATTGAATAATGGCGATGAAATGCTAGTACCTGCGCCTGATTATCCTTTATGGACTGCCGCAGTTTCTCTTTCGGGAGGAAATGCCGTTCATTATATGTGTGATGAGCAACAAGGTTGGTTCCCTGATTTAGATGATATCCGCAGTAAAATTACAAAAAATACCCGCGGCATTGTTATTATCAACCCAAACAATCCAACGGGTGCGGTATATAGCAAAGATATTCTGATGGAAATCGTTGAAATAGCTCGTCAGCATGACCTGATTATCTTTGCAGATGAGATCTACGATAAAATTCTCTATGATGATGCAGAGCATCACTCTATTGCTGCAATGGCACCGGATTTATTAACCGTCACTTTTAATGGTTTATCAAAAACCTATCGTGTTGCTGGTTTTCGTCAAGGTTGGATGGTACTAAACGGCCCTAAAAAACATGCTAAAAGCTATATTGAAGGCTTGAATATGTTAGCGTCAATGCGTTTATGCGCTAACGTTCCGATGCAACATGCTATTCAAACAGCATTAGGCGGCTATCAAAGTATTAGTGAATTTATCCTACCGGGTGGTCGTTTATACGAGCAACGTAATCGAGCTTGGGAACTGATCAATCAAATTCCAGGTGTTTCTTGCGTTAAGCCAATGGGCGCACTTTATATGTTCCCTAAAATTGACTTAAATCGCTACAGTATTAAAGACGATCAGAAAATGATCCTTGATTTATTACTGCAAGAAAAAGTGCTATTAGTACAAGGTACTGCCTTTAACTGGCCATACCCAGACCATTTCCGTATCGTTACCCTTCCTCGTGAAGATGATTTAGATATGGCAATTCAAAAATTTGGTCGTTTTATCGTGGGTTATCACCAATAAGACTTATCAAATAAAAATAAAACGCAGTATAACAACCCGTTATATTGCGTTTTTTTATTTTCTTTTTTATTGACGTTTACATCTGTTAATTATCCACTCACAATAATCACTTCAATCACGCAATTGGGAGATATTATGAGTTACTTTTTTGCCCACCTTTCTCGCTTAAAACTCATTACTCGTTGGCCTTTAATGCGTAACATTCGTCAAGAAAATGTGTCTGAGCACAGTTTACAAGTGGCTTTTGTTGCCCATGCCTTAGCGGTGATTAAAAATCGTAAATTTGATGGCAATGTCAATGCCGAACGAATTGCATTACAAGCGATGTATCATGATGCCAGCGAAGTGATCACCGGTGATATGCCAACCCCCATTAAATATCACAATCCGCAAATTGCCCATGAATATAAAAAAATAGAAAAATATGCACAGCAAAAATTAATTGAAATGCTACCTGAAGAGTTACAAGATGATTTTCGTCCGCTGATCGATGAACAATTACATAGTGAAGAAGAAACCTTTATTGTTAAGCAAGCAGATAGTCTGTGCGCTTATTTAAAATGTCTTGAAGAGTTAGCCGCAGGCAATAGCGAATTTAATCTGGCTAAAAATCGGTTAGAAAAGACCTTAGCAGAAAGACATAGCCCAGAAATGGATTATTTTATAAAGGTGTTTGTACCAGGGTTTAGTTTATCGCTTGATGAAATTAGTGAGTAGATGAAATGATTTAAGATGAGAGTAATTAACTCTCATCTTAAGTAAAAAAGTTATTTTATATTTATTGAGACGTATCTTTACTCATTGCTGTTTTATTTAAATTAGCAAGAATAACTATAGCGTGATCGCGTTGCTCATTTCGTATGGTATTTATTTTATTTGACATACCAAATATATTTTTAAATCTTTCGAATTTTCCTGTTTTTTTCATTGATAAATCATTAGATAACAAATAAGATTTTAATTTATTTTCTTTTTCTTTACTTGATGTTTTGTCACTTTTAATAATATTCAAAACATGAGAAAACTCACTACTATTTAATTTATACCTTTCTTGAATTTTTTCATATCCTATATTCCTTGTACTATTACCTTCCCCTTCTATTACTAGATTACTTTCTGTATTACTTTCCTTTTTTTTATTTGATAAAGTAGCCAGTTGCTCATCACTTATTTTTGGTGTTTCAAATTTTTTGGCCTTATTAGTATATAATTTTTCATTCTTTTTGTTAGTAATGCCTTCAACTGAATTAGGCTTTAAAAAACTGGCAGTCAACTCTTCTGAAAAATCAATGTTACTATTTTTAAAACTCGATATACTGGTAATGCTACTTCCCAAATTCTTATTACCTATTTTCATCATATAGCTTTCAGTATTTGGTTTGCTTATTACCGGTGATGATATAGAAATTTCTTTATTTTTTACTTTTAAAACATTATTACTAAAAGTACTTTTATTACTTTGATTATTCTCATCTTCAGACACATTAATTTTAGTATTAATTCCAGATGATACAGTTGACTCTATTTTCATTTTAAACACCCCTAAACTTATCTATTGGGTATAGATTACTCCTTCATACGTTTCAATATTTCAAAAAACACACACCAATAGATATGCCGTATACATCAAATAAAAAACATCGCCCAATAAATAAAAAACGCTGTTTATTAATTAACAAACAGCGTTTCAGCAAAACAAAAGTATTAATATTTAGAATGGGAATAATAGCGGGATCAGGAAGACACTAATCAACATCACAATCACCGTAAATGGCACACCAATCTTCATAAAGTCGGCAAACTTATAGCCACCCGGCTCCAGGATCAGCGTATTAACAGGCGATGAAACTGGCGTCATAAATGCTGCGGATGCTGCAACACCTATCACCATTGCAAATGGTAGTGGAGAAACATTCATTTGGTTAGCCGCTGCAATTGCAATTGGTGCCATTAATACCGCCGTTGCCGTATTGGAAATAAACAACCCAATTGATGCACAAAGTATAAATAAACACACCAACATCACTTGAGGACCAGCACTACCCGCAACATCCATTAAACCATTAACAATAAGCTCTATACCGCCTGTTTTTTGTAATGCGGCTGCAAAAGGCATCATACCGACAATTAAAATAATACTAGGCCAATGAATAGAGCGATAAGCACTTTCCATATCAATACAACGGAATTTACCCATTAATAAACAGGCAATAAGTGCCGCAATAAAGTTAGGGACTTCATTCGTTACCATTAACGCCACCATTAATGCTAACGAAAACAATGCATGAGGAGCTTGGGATGAAGCAGGAGCGACAGTTTCAATTTCTGCGGCTAAATTTAACACAATAAAATTACGTGGTTTCGTCGAAAGAATACGGATTAATTTCCAATCACCAATTACCAATAACACATCACCAAGGCGTAATGGCTCATCGACAATTTTACCCGGCAAGGCGTTTCCTTCACGACGAATAGCAACCACGTTTAGTCCATAACGGGTACGAAATTTAATTTCTCTTAATGATTTACCTAATAATTCGGAATCAGGATTCATGGATACTTCAGCAAGCCCTACATCACGAGATTGTTCAGAAAAATATTCACCTCGCAATACCATTGGCTCTAATAGCTGTTCACGGCAAAACTCACGTAAATCGACATCACTGGCTGACATATCAACTAATAAAACATCACGCTCTCTTAATTCAGTGCCACCGGTTGCACTAACCATAACACGCCGAAACCGCCTCCAGCGTTCAATACCGACAACGTTTGCACCATAACGAGAACGTAAGTGTAATTCATCAAGTGAATGACCGACTAGCGGAGAACCTTTACGAATGGCTAAACGACGAGCGCGTCCCGCTAACTGATAATCACGAATAAGATCACGGAAAGTACGACGATAAGCTTCTTTTTGTTTACCATTATCGTTATTTCCCAGCCACCGACGTACCACCAGCATATAAAGAATACCTGCAAATAATACAGCAATACCTATAGGCGTAATGGAGAAAAACTGAAAACTCGGTAAACCTTCTCTGACTAATTCACTATTAACAACCATATTAGGTGGTGTTGCCACTAAGGTCATTAATCCACTAATCAGCCCCGCAAAACCTAACGGCATCATTAAACGACCCGGCGATGTTTTCATTCGAGCAGCAACACTCAATACAACAGGAATAAAGATAGCGACAACGCCTGTCGAACTCATGAAAGCACCTAAACTTGCAACGCATATCATTAATAGCACAAGCATTTTAACTTCACTGCTACCCGCGACACGAACTAGCCAGTCCCCCATTTGATAAGCCACACCGGTTCTCACTAACCCTTCGCCAATAACAAAAAGGGCAGCAATCAGTAATACGTTAGGATCGCTAAACCCTACCGTGGCTTCATTTAATGAGAGAGTACCGCTAAGAACGAATGCGATGATGACAAGTAAAGCGACCACATCCATGCGGATTTTGTTGGTCGTAAAAAGGACAATAGCTATCAATAGCAGGCTTAAAACCCATAATAATTCGCTATTCAAAA
>JAEYFY010000340.1 GCA_023454395.1 Pseudomonadota bacterium | reverse complement strand
GTATCAAAGAAGTCACTGAGCATGTCGTGTATATCATGGTCGAAGGACTGGTTAAACTGGGCATTATGCACGGTGAAATCGAGCATCTTATTGAGACAAAAGCCTATCAGCGTTTCTTTATGCATAGCTTAAGCCACTGGCTAGGTCTTGATGTTCATGATGTTGGACATTATGGCACAGATCGTGACCGCATTTTAGAACCGGGTATGGTACTAACCATTGAGCCGGGTCTTTACATTGCGCCAGATGCCGATGTGCCACAAGAATATCGTGGTATTGGTATTCGTATTGAAGATGACATTGTTATCACGGAAACAGGCAATGAGAATTTAACGGCATCTGTCGTTAAAGATCCTGATGAAATTGAAGCTCTGATGGCAGGAAAAATTTAAGGCTAAAATCAGCATGAATGTGATTATTGTGGGTGGTGGAATGGCAGGTGCGACATTAGCACTTGCACTCTCTGCATTAAATAAAGGTAAGATTTCAATTTCGTTAATTGAAGCAAGAGAGCCTGACAATGGGCACCCTGGGTTTGATGCAAGAGCGATCGCATTAGCACATGGAACAGCAAAACGGTTAGAGCAAATCGGGCTTTGGTCAACATTAAAACCTTTTGTCACTCCCATTAATCATGTTCATGTTTCTGATAAAGGTCATTGTGGTTTTGTTAATATTTATGCGCAAGACTATGATATCTCAGCACTGGGTTATGTTATTGAATTGCATGATGCAGGGCGTCAGCTTTTTGCTAAGTTAAAAAAACAATCTAATATCACGCTTTATTGCCCCGCCAAAGTTGAACATGTTCAACGTAATATCGATTCTGTTGAGGTAACACTTGATGATGGTACGCAATTATCGGGTAATTTACTGATTGCTGCTGATGGTACACACTCACCTATTGGTCACCAGTGCCAGATCCAATGGCACCGAGAGCCTTATCATCAAGTGGCTGTGATCGCTAATGTCAAAACTCAAATCGATCCCCAAGGCAAAGCTTTTGAACGTTTTACGGAGTTTGGCCCCTTAGCCATGTTACCAATGAGTGAAGGGCGGAGTTCATTGGTGTGGTGTCATCCTATTGAAAAATTAGATGAAGTTTCACGGTGGGATGATGAAACAACTATCGCACATTTACAACGTGATTTTGGCTGGCGTTTAGGGAAGATAGAGCATATTGGCAAGCGAAATTGCTACCCTTTAGCGTTACAAAAAGCCAATCAAATTATTGGTCATCGTTTAGCGTTAGTTGGAAATGCTTCGCAAACACTTCATCCTATTGCAGGACAAGGTTTTAACCTTGGTTTACGTGATGTTATGGCTCTCGCCAATACGATCACCCAAGCGATTAATGCCAATACTGATATTGGTAGTTATCGAGTGCTCTCTCAATATCAACAACTTCGCCAACAAGATAGAGAAAAAACAATTTCTATTACTGATGGGTTGGTGAAAGTGTTTGCAAATCGTTGTGTGCCACTGATTGTTTCTCGCAACTTAGGGTTAATGACGATGGAATTGCTCCCAATGATGAGAGATAAATTGGCACATCAAACACTTGGCTGGACAGACTAGAGCGTGTTGATCTTTGATGGTCAATTTTCATTCGAATTAAATATAGTCGCTTTTTAGGATACTTTTATTATGAAATCATTTGATGTTGTTATTGCTGGTGGTGGAATGGTAGGGCTTGCATTAGCCAGCGGTTTACACGGGTGTGGATTACGTATAGCAATAATAGAAAATCACCCGGTAACGAAGCTTTTTCACCCACAAGATGATTTTTCATTACGGGTATCTGCTATTAATACAGCCAGTGAAATGTTGCTGAAAAAATTAGGTGTTTGGGAAAATTTACAAGCATTACGAACTGCACCTTATCAAGGTATGGAAGTTTGGGATCAAGATAGCTTTGGTCGTATTGAGTTTTCAGCACAAAAAGAAGGATTTAGTCACTTAGGCTCTATTATCGAAAATAACCTTATTCGTGAAGTACTTTGGCAAAAATGTGAAAGCCATAGTGATATTACCTTCTATTCATCCACACAAATTGAGCGCGTGGTGTGGGGGGAAAATGATGCATTTATTACCCTTGATGATGGTGAAATGTTGACAGCCAGATTAGTTGTTGGAGCTGATGGTGCTAATTCATGGTTACGCAAACATGCAGATATTCCCCTGACTTTTTGGGATTATGAACATCATGCCTTAGTTGCGACTATTCGTACCGAACAACCTCATGAAAATGTTGCGCGCCAAGTCTTTCATGGCGAAGGCATTTTGGCGTTTCTGCCTCTTTCTGATCCTCATACTTGTTCTATTGTTTGGTCTTTACCAAACAACCTCTCTGAACGTTATAAAAACGCAGAAAAAAAACTATTTGAGCGCACACTCGGTGTGACCTTTGATATGCGTTTAGGTCAATGTGAATTAATAAGTGATCGTATGACCATACCATTAACAGGTCGTTATGCTCGCCAGTTTGCGGCTCCTCGCTTAGCGTTATTAGGCGATGCGGCGCATACTATTCACCCTTTAGCAGGGCAAGGTGTTAACCTTGGTTTTATGGATGTTGCTGAGTTAATCGGTGAGATCCGTCGCTTAAAAGCAGAAGGTAAAGATTTTGGTGAATATCTCTATTTGAGACGGTTTGAGCGTCGTCGCAAACATGCGGCTGCTGTGATGTTGGCAAGTATGCAAGGATTCCGTGAGCTTTTTGCTGGCAATAACCCCGTGAAAAAACTGGTGCGAGATATCGGTCTTTCGTTAGCAGATAGTTTACCGGGGGTAAAACCTAAGTTACTTGAGCAAGCAATGGGGCTTTCTGATTTACCTGAATGGTTAAGTAATAAAAATCTCACTTCAGTTGAAAAAATCTAATTCCTCTCTTATTTCACATTACTTTTATTTATACCTGACTGAAGAAATAGAACTAAAAAAATCTATTTTTTCAGTCTATTCTTTGCACTAATTCCTTTTTTTTAGTAATTCCTCGCTAAAAATGAGCGCTGATACGCATAATTGCAATCATTAGTTCTGCATACCCATATGTCTACATTATGATTAAGAGACACAATACCCTATTTTAACTTATGGTTTATTTTTTCTCACAATGCTAAGTTCAAAGGGATGGTATCGTTTGCGTTGTACGTTAATTGCTCTTATTTGTTAAATCCATGTTTAAAAATAAACTTAAGCTTGAGATTAACACTATGATTTCAAATCAAGTTTAATTTTATATTTAACAAATTGCGTTCTCTGAATAATCTAAAGTAAAAGTAGAAAGAGGGAAAAATGGCAAAACAGACTCCGTTGTATGATGAGCACGTAGCCTGCGGTGCTCGTATGGT
>JAEYFY010000396.1 GCA_023454395.1 Pseudomonadota bacterium | reverse complement strand
TAGCATTAGCTATTGTTTGTGAAGTTATCGGTACTTTATCGATGAAGTACGCCAGTGTAAGCGGTGGTTACACCGGTATGATAGTGATGTGGTTAATGATTGCCACTTCCTATATCTTTTTAGCCATCGCCGTTAAAAAAGTGGCATTAGGTGTAGCATATGCACTGTGGGAAGGTATTGGAATTGTCATTATTACGACATTCAGCGTTCTGTGGTTTGGTGAATCACTCTCACCATTAAAATTAGGTGGTCTAGCAATGTTAATTGCAGGGATCACGTTGATAAAATCAGGCACTAAAAAATCGGCTGTTGCTAAGAAAACAACAGATTCGGTAAAAAGTATTGCCGGTAAAGCCAAGCACGTTGCCAGTGCTGTAAAAGGAGCGAATAAGCCAATTCCTGCCAATATTAAGGAGGCTTAATTATGTTAGCTCAATTTGAATGGTGGCATGGTGCGTTTTTGATACTTGCCGTAGCGCTTGAGATTGTCGCCAATATATTCTTAAAAATGTCTAATGGCTTTAGCCGAATGGGCTTAGGAATATTATCACTGTTTTGTGTATTAGGTGCCTTTAGTGCACTGGCAATGGCAGTTAAAGGGATAGAGCTTTCGGTTGCTTACGCTCTTTGGGGCGCATTCGGAATTATTGCAACTATCGCTGCTGGTTGGATTTTATTTAATCAGAGACTTAATTATAAAGGATGGGGTGGAATTATATTATTACTGATTGGTATGGTAATGATTAAATTTGCCTAAATCTAATTAACTTAATAAATGAGATATTGATAAAACAAAAAATCTAATTATTACAGCAAATAAGTGACATTAAAAAAGCTGAGTTCTTATGAATTCAGCTTTTTTTATACCAACATAAAAGGTTAATAAATAATACCTATTTACATTGCCGCAATAATTTTAATTTCAACTTTATATTCAGGGTGCATTAATTGCGCTTGTACAGTACAGCGCACTGGTGCGCTACCTTTAGCAACCCATGCATCCCACGCTTTATTCATGCCTTCAAAGTCGGCTTTATCAGCTAAAAAAATGGTTGCATCAAGAATTTTAGTTTTATCAGAACCTACACGTTGTAATAAAACGTCAATTGCCGCTAACGTGTCCGCTGTTTGTTCAATAATATCGCCTGATAAATTTTCTGGCACCGCAGTGTAATAAATTGTGTCGTTATGAATAACGGCTTCAGACCAGCGATCTTCGGGGTCGATACGTTTAATTGTCACTATGAGTTCTCCTTTGTATTAACGGCATAGGTGGTACTTTCGGTAATCCACTGGCATAATTTACGTCTTATTTTATAAAAAGAGTATGCCTGTGTCAGACGATTTTGCAGAAAACGGGATTTTAACCCGAACTATTCCAGGATTTCATCCCCGTGAAGCTCAACGACAAATGGCGAAATCAATAACAGAAACTATTGATAAACAAGGTGTACTTATCGCTGAAGCGGGTACAGGTACCGGAAAAACGTATGCTTATCTTGTGCCTGCGTTGCGTTCAGGTAAAAAAACGATTATCTCAACAGGCTCTAAAGCCTTGCAAGATCAATTATATAGTCGAGATTTACCCACGATCATCGAAGCGATTAATTATGATGGTAATACGGCGTTATTAAAAGGGCGTTCTAACTATCTCTGTTTAGAGCGACTTGATCAGCAAATGCTAAGTGGTGGTGATCTTGAAGCCGAAGTTTTGTCTGATGTAATGTATGTACGCCAATGGTCAACACAGACCGAAGATGGTGATGTGAGTCGTTGTCATAGTGTTGCGGAAGATAGCCGAGTTTGGCCTTTAGTCACAAGCACTAACGATAACTGTTTAGGAAGTGATTGCCCTCGCTATAAAGAGTGTTATGTTTTAAGCGCACGTAAAAAAGCAATGGATGCAGATATAGTGGTGGTTAATCACCATTTATTTATGGCAGATACGGTCGTTAAAGATACCGGTTTTGGTGAGCTAATTCCGGAAGCTGAAATTATGATCTTTGATGAAGCCCATCAAATTCCAGATATCGCCAGCCACTATTTTGGTCAACAGCTCACGAGTAGACAGCTTTTTGATCTCGCTAGAGATATGACCGTCGCTTATCGCACAGAAGTTCGTGATCAAGTTCAGTTGCAAAAAAGTGCTGATAGATTAACGCAAATGGTGATGGATTTTCGCTTAGCGTTAGGTGAGACAGGTTATCGTGGAAATTTACGTGAATTAGTGCAAGGTGGTGAAACAAAACGTTTTCTCACGTTACTGGATGACGCCTTAGAACTGAGCTATGACGTAATGAAACTTTCGTTAGGGCGAAGTCAATTACTCGATAGTGCTTTTGAGCGCGCCACTGTTTATCGCAATCGCTTAAAGCGCCTGATTGATACCACAATTCCGGGTTATAGCTACTGGTTTGAAAGTTATGGTCGCCATTTTTTACTGGCCATTACGCCACTTTCTGTTGCAGATAAATTTCGTGAGCTTATCAAATCACACAAAAGCAGTTGGGTGTTTACCTCGGCAACACTTTCTGTCAATGAGCAGATGTCTTATTACACAGATAGATTGGGCTTAGAAAATGCGACAACACTGATTTTAAACAGCCCATTTGATTATCAACATCAGACACTACTTTGTGTGCCACGCTATTTGCCACCATTAAATCAACCTTATACGGCGAAACGTTTAGCCACTATGCTAACGCCTGTTATTTTAAAGAACCAAGGTCGCTGTTTTTTCCTCTGTACTTCACATGCCATGATGCGGGGACTTGCCGAAGAATTTAAAGCCAGTTTGCCATTACCCGTATTGATGCAAGGTGAGATGAGCAAAACGCAATTACTGCAAAAATTTGTCTCATCAGGAAATGCACTTTTAGTGGCGACTCAAAGTTTTTGGGAAGGTGTCGATGTGCGTGGCGATACCTTGTCTTGTGTGATTATTGATAAATTACCCTTTACAGCACCTGATGATCCTTTATTAAGAGCGCGTATTGAAGATTGTGAATTGCGCGGTGGAGATGCCTTTAGGGATGTCCAAATTCCTGATGCGGTTATTAGTTTAAAACAAGGTGTCGGGCGATTAATTCGTGATGTACACGATTATGGTGCAATTATAGTTTGTGATGATAGGTTGGTTTCTCGTGCTTATGGCGAAGTTTTTTTAAGCAGTTTGCCGCCATCACCACGAACGCGCTCACTCGAAAAAACAATGACCTTTTTGAGCCAACGCGCACAGCAGAATGAAACTCAAAAAATATCGGATTCATAATAGCGATCGCACAGAATGTGTGTTTATTCTGTTGAACACTATTATGATATTATTCTTTCTCTTTTAATTATCGAATTTGCCGGAGTTATGGCGTGTCACTGCGAATTTTAGCAATTGATACTGCAACTGAATCTTGTTCAGTTGCAGTTTGGAATGAAGGTGTTGTTGCTTCACGTTTTGAAATCTCACCTCGTGAACATACACAAAAGATTTTACCTATGGTGAAAAGCGCCTTAGAAGAAGCAAACATCACATTACAATCATTAGATGCACTTGCTTTTGGTCGAGGCCCAGGAAGTTTTACAGGGGTTCGTATTGGTGTGGGTGTTGCTCAAGGTATTGCGTTAGGTGCTGAGTTACCCATGATTGGTATTTCATCACTTGCCACAATGGCTGAAGGTGTCTTTAGAACAACGGGTATAAAACAAGTTCTTGTGGCCATTGATGCTCGTATGGGTGAAATTTATTGCGCTCAATATCAGCGTAATGATGCAGGTGCTTGGGTAGGGGAAGACACTGAAGCGGTGATGAAACCTGAGCAATTTATTGAAGCATTACAATCAACAACAGGAACATGGGCAATAGCCGGTACAGGCTGGCAAGCTTATCCTGATTTAAAAGAAACGCTGCCTTTCACTGTTGTGGAAACTGAAGTTACGCTTCCTGCTGCACAAGATATGTTACCTCTTGCTGTAACTGCTTGGCATGAAGGTAAAGCAACTAAAGTTGAAGAGGCTGAACCTGTCTATTTACGTAATGAAGTGACGTGGAAAAAATTGCCCGGTCGTGAATAGATTTGTGAGTATCTATTAGAAATCGAAGAGTAAAGCTATAATAGTACTATAGAGTAACGTCAATAATGACTTGCAATGAGGTGGTTTATGAACAGACAATTAAACTACCGTTTGGTAAGCAAAGCGCTATTTTTATCTGGTGCTTTGTTTCTGGCGGGATGCGTCTCTATACCTGAATCAATAAAAGGTACATCGGCAACACCTGTTACTGATTTAAATGGCGTTTTTGTTGCACCGGAGCTTTATATTGGTCAAGAAGGGCGTTTTGGTGGACGTGTGATTGATGTTAAAAATCTTCAATCGTCAACACAGCTAGAAATTGCTGTTATGCCCCTTTCTCAATACGATGCTGCGCCCGAATTGCAACAACCTTCTATCGGGCGTCTCTATGCTAATGTTATGCACTTCTTAGATCCTACTGATTATAAAAATCAGTATGTCACTGTTGTTGGTACCATTAAAGGTGTTGAATCTGGCAAAGTTGGTGAGGCTCGCTACCCATTTTTGCGTATTGACGTGACGGGTATGAAACGTTGGACACTGACACAACAAGTTATTATGCCAGCACCTGTTATGATGTGGGGATATTATGGAGATGGTCCATATTGGGGTTATCACCATGGATATGGCGGTTATGGTGGATATCCATATGGAACTGGTCAGGTTGTGCCCATTCTAGAATAAAAAATGGGTATTTAATCACATGACGATATAATATTTTATCTCCATTTGTATGAAACGGTGTATAATCAACGCCTATAATATATTAGGTAACTATCTAATAGAGTTATTAAAGTTGAATAAAAATAAAAGAGAGGGCGGTTTTGACCGCCTTCTTTTTTGTTAATCTAAAAATAAAATATTTAGTGACACACTTCGCATCTTCACAACAGAAAATTGTTTGTGCTGGTAGGATGAGTTAATACTTTGTTAAAAATGAAACATAATATTAACTCAAGAAGTGCGATTAATCAGGAGTACTACTTTGGAAAAAGTCTGGCTTAAACGTTATCCGGCAGATGTTCCGGCTGAAATTGACCCGGACCGTTTCGCATCTCTTGCTGAGATGCTTGAAAACGCTGTCGCAAATTACGCAGATCAACCCGCCTTTATTAATATGGGCGAGGTCATGACTTATCGCAAACTTGAAGAGCGTAGCCGTGCTTTTGCAGCATACCTGCAAAACGGCTTAGGATTAAAAAAAGGTGATCGTGTTGCCTTAATGATGCCTAATTTACTGCAATATCCTATCGCGCTTTTCGGTATTCTTCGTGCAGGCATGGTTGTCGTAAACGTAAACCCACTTTACACACCAAGAGAACTTGAACATCAGTTAAATGACAGTGGTGCAACTGCCATTGTAATCGTCTCTAACTTTGCGCATACACTCGAAAAAATCGTATTTAATACCAGTATTAAACACGTTATTTTAACCCGAATGGGTGATCAACTATCTCGCCCTAAAGCAACATTAGTTGACTTTGTTGTTAAATATATCAAACGATTAGTGCCTAAATATAACTTACCAGATGCAATTTCATTCCGTAGAGCAATGCATTTTGGTTATCGTATGCAATATATCAAACCTGAAATTACAGGAAGTGATTTAGCCTTCTTGCAATACACAGGGGGAACAACAGGTATTGCTAAAGGTGCAATGTTAACGCACCGCAATATGTTGGCAAATCTTGAACAAGCAAAAGCAGCTTATGTACCTGCACTAAATATAGGTAAAGAGCTGGTGGTTACGGCGTTACCGCTGTATCACGTTTTTGCTTTAACCGTAAACTGTCTGCTCTTTATTGAAATTGGTGGTAAAAATTTACTTATTACCAATCCTCGTGATGTGAAAGGGACAATTAAAGAACTAGGACGTTACCCTGTCACGGCAATTACCGGTGTAAATACTTTATTTAATGCTTGGTTACAAAATCCAGAATTCCGTCAGCTTGATTTCTCCAAATTAAACCTCTCTGTTGGCGGTGGTATGCCTGTTCAAAGTAGTGTTGCGAAAGAGTGGGAAGAGCTAACGGGCAAGCACTTGTTAGAAGGTTATGGTTTGACTGAATGTTCTCCTTTAGTCACGGGTAACCCTTATAATCTGAAAAAATACAGTGGTAGTATTGGATTACCTGTACCTTCAACAGACGTTAAGTTTATCGATGATGAAGGTAACGAAGTTGACCGCACTGTAGGCGGTGAATTGTGGGTTCGTGGACCTCAAGTCATGAAAGGTTATTGGAATCGTCCTGATGCAACTGATGAAGTCTTACATGATGGTTGGGTTGCAACCGGTGATATTGCCACAATGGATGACGAAGGCTTTATTCGCATCATTGACCGCAAAAAAGATATGATCTTAGTTTCAGGCTTTAATGTATATCCTAATGAAGTCGAAGAGGTTGTTACGGCGCATCCTAAGGTTTTAGAATCGGCTGCGATTGGCGTACCAAGCAAAAACTCAGGTGAAACAGTTAAAGTTTTCATTGTGAAAAAAGATCCATCATTAACAGAAGATGAAATAAAAACACACTGCCGTCGTTACCTAACAGGTTATAAAGTACCTAAAATTATTGAGTTTCGCGATGAATTACCAAAATCAAATGTTGGTAAAATTTTACGCAGAGAGTTAAGAAATGAAGAAAAAGGGTTGAAAACCTCAACTGAATCTTGATACAACACTCAATAACCTTTTTCAATTTCGCCGGTTTATACCGGCGTTTTTGTGATTACATAAAAAGTCATTAGACATAAAAACAAGAGAAACCTGTTTTGA
>JAEYFY010000299.1 GCA_023454395.1 Pseudomonadota bacterium | reverse complement strand
TGGCTTGCGTGACAGGCAAAAAGCCTGTCAGCAAAAAGAGAGCAATAACAGAGTGGCGATGTGTGTGACCAAATTGCCACATAGCTTAGTCCTTAGCCGCTAAACGACGTTGGCTTCTTATTTTCATTGCTCGCCAAATAAGAAGAGAGACAAGAATAATGCCGACAATTGCCGCTAAACCAAGCCATATAGGGTGAGAAGCAAACACATACCAAACTTCTTCCCACCAAGGTAAATAACCGACGAAATAAGTATCCCCCACACGCAAGCTATTTACGCCAGACTCTCTGATCAATACCACGGAGCCATACATAGCATCACGCTTACCACTGTCACTAATCGCCTCATTTAACAGTTTGTAACCTTGCGTACTATCAGCTAATAATGCGACAACACTACGCTGTGAAAAGAAGGGAGATTGGAAACCAATAATCGCGCCCATCGATCCTTTGGAGGTCAGAGAGATCCGACTATCAGGGCGTTTATCAGACGATTGATAACTTGTGTGGCTAAAAATACTGATTTCACGAGAAGGTAGCGTGATTTCACTACGTGCTTTATCAATCAGTACATTCATCTGTTTATCATTATTTAATGCAGGTGGAATGGTTCCGATAAGTAGTAGATCAGCATCTCTTTTTTGCATTTCATCCAATGAACTGGTTAATGCAACATTGAGTGCCGGATAACCTGTTTGAGCACCTATATTCCCGATTGAAATTAATAGGGTAGATAATTGTGTTGGAGACGGTTGTTGATTAACAAAAATCAAGGTTTCAGACAGATCCGCATAACGGCTAAATGGGAAACCGGCATGGCTGTAAACTCGTAAATCCGGCAGTGCAATATAGTGTCGATAATCACCTGTAAAATTAAA
Organism: Pseudomonadota bacterium; assembly: GCA_023454395.1. Taxonomy (GTDB): domain Bacteria; phylum Pseudomonadota; class Gammaproteobacteria; order Enterobacterales; family Enterobacteriaceae; genus Proteus; species Proteus appendicitidis. The sequence continues at coordinate 9,691 of JAEYFY010000299.1, read as the reverse complement.
ACTAGATAAATCATCAATGGCGACCGTATTTGGTACAGGTTGATAAGTTATACATTGATCTACGGAGCCTCCGGGAATGGGGTTGGTATAATCAAAGGCAAATGTAATTTGGTTACGCTCCCCCAGTTTTACTGCGGGAATATTCAATAAATTCTTATGCTCAATCCAGCCTTGAATAAGCGGTAAATAAGCGATGACAAGATTATCTTTTTTATCTTTCTCAAGAGGATAAGCTTTAATGAAATGGTCGTTTACTGAGATAGACATACGAGAATCATCTTGAAATGCAGGAGCGGTATAGCGATAACGCAATTGCATTTGTAATCCCGTATTATTAAACATAAAGAGATCAGGCGGTAACGTCATATTTAATGTAATAGGATTCGGTTTTAGCCCGCGAGATTGCAACTGACCTTCATAGTCTTGTAGCGTATTAAAGTAGATAGGTTTATTTAACTGTGCCCATTTTGGCGCATCATAAGGTTCACGCGGGATCAATTTTTCTACTTCATTAATTGTGACGATATTCCCTCTGAAGATAACTTGTCCACGGGCTATTCCGTTTACGGCAGTGATCAAATCGTTATCATCACGCCCCATAATAAGAAGTAATTTAATATAAGGGTTGGTTGGATGCGTCAGCATTTCAATGGTTGGCTCTTTCACATCGGAATGCTGTTTTAAAAAGGCAGGTTTTTGTGTATTGGTTGCAAAAACAATGCTGTGTTGATTTGGCAATGCATCATAATAAACAGGGTAATTTTGCTTACGCCAATCAACTTGAGTACCAAACCAAGAAGAGAGGATCGCTGCCGCTTTTTGTTGAACTAAATTAGGCGACTGGCTGAAAACCATTGGCAGTGTTAATTCTCCAAAATCACGGCTATCAAAAAAGGGTTCTGGGAAGTGCGCTAACTCATTACCTAAACGCAGTGATTGAAAGGTCAGATTTAGTTGACTGCTTTTACTTACATCAAGCCAGAGTGTTGTATTTGCTTGGTTCTCACAAATTTCACGATAATGACCAATAAAAGAGAGTTTTATATGGTTAAAATCTTGAATAAATAAAGGATCAATGGGTATCGTAATTTGATTTTTCTTACCTAAATCGTCCTGTTTTAAGGTAATAACGCCCATTAATTCATCATTTAAATAGACATTAAGATGAGACTCCACAGGAAGGAGTGACGGAGACGGTGTAAATTCTAAATCAAGAGTGGCTTTAGAAACATATTCATCACTACGTACACCAAATTCTAAATAGCCATCGGGGCTAACACCCGTCAAATGGATTACGCCATAACTAGGCGCAGTCTCTGCAAATTTTAATATCTTCTGGCGAGTAGAAGGCGTGACATCGGCAGAAGGTAATTGTGAATTTCTAGGCTCTGCTTGAGAAATAACTTCAGAAGCCGCTTCAGTTATTATAACGGGTGGCTCTGAAATATTGATTTGCGCTTCTTGCGTTTCATCTCCATGAACTGAAGAAGTGAGCATAAATAAGGCAAATATGAGAAAACGTTTTTTCATTATTGTTACCCATGATCTTATTGTTTAATAATAAATTCCCAGAAAACTGAGTTTTTCCTTCAAGACTGATGAAATATTTTTGAAACATTAACGTGTTGAGGAAGTAACGATGAAAGCCACAGTAAAAAGAGGCCGAGTAAGCGAAATGTGGCGTAAATAAAGTAAGGAGCGCGTTTTAACAAGGTGTTATAACCTTGCATGCTGATAAAAATAATATTTTTGAGACTGCTTAAAGGTCTGTCGGTTGGAAGTTCATTTTGCCAATCTGCCCAAGTATCGGCTCGCTCAAAAGTACAAGCAGTAAATTCGATGGCTTTTTGCGTTGTCATTTCAAGGAGTTGTAAGCCAATAATTTGTCCATCAATACGTGAAATATTGGCTTTAAAGGCATGCTCACGCTGATTTTGACTGAGTAATAGTGTGATGCTTTCATTTGGAGAAAGTGAAAGATTGATATTGTCAGGCAATAAAATAGCGCAGCTATTATCAGAAAAATCATAAAGATAGCAGCGATAGAGAGCGCCATTATTTAACAACAACATGGCAGGAACTTTAACGCGAACACGAGGAAAACGACGTTGTTGCTTGGTTTCGACAGAAACGGCAATTGCCACACCCAGTAAGATAAGGTTATAACAAACCCATAATAAGCACATGACAACCGCCCATGCTTCATCAGGATCACCCGTTGCAATGCGCCAAAATGCAAACAAAATGCCTAGCAAGTTTAGGTTGAGAAAGAATAAGTAAGGGCGGTTAATTCGCCAATCGACAAAGCCTTCTTCCATGACGCCACCTTTGCCTGTCACGTTGAAAGTCCCTTTATGAGGAGAGAAAAGGGTACTTAATACGGGACGAGTGGTGTACCACGCCAAAATCGTTTCATACACCTCCCCCCAAAATGAGTGGCGGTAAGCGCCTTGTAACTTCGCACTGGCGAGTGAAATATGGATCAAATACGGCACAACATAGAGCGCGATCGCAATCGCCGGTGCATAAATGATATAGGCATGGAAAATAAGAAACGTCAGTGGTGCGAGTAAGAAAATCATTCGTGGAATGCCAGAGAAAAAGTGCAACATGGCATTTAAATAACAAAGACGTTGCGGCACGCTTAATCCTTTACCAAACAAGGGATTATCAAGGCGGAATATTTGCACCATTCCTCTCGCCCACCGAATCCGTTGACCTATATGTGCGGATAATGTTTCTGTCGCTAAACCCGCTGCTTGTGGAATGCGGATATAAGCCGATCTCCAGCCATGGCGGTGTAAGCGTAATGAGGTATGCGCATCTTCTGTAACAGTTTCAACAGCAATGCCACCTATCTCATCCAATGCAGTACGACGTAAAACTGCGCATGAGCCACAGAAAAACGCTGCATTCCAAGTGTCATTACCATCTTGAACCAACCCATAAAAGAGTGTGCCTTCATTGGGGGTCTCACGAAAGTTACCCAAATTACGTTCAAAAGGATCGGGGGAGAAAAAATGGTGAGGTGTTTGTACCAAAGCCATTTTTTCATCTTTTAAAAACCATCCCATTGTAAATTGTAGAAATGAACGTGTTGGAATATGGTCGCAGTCAAAGATGGCGACAAATTCACCAGAAGCGAGTGTTAAGGCATGATTGATATTACCAGCCTTAGCAAAATCATGTTTTTCTCGTGCGATATAACGAATGCCGACTTCTTGAGCAAATGTTTTAAATTCAGGACGGGAGCCATCATCAAGCAGATAAATAGTGAGCTTATCTTTAGGCCAATCTAAATTTAAGCTGGCATAGATTGTGGGTTTAACAACTTGTAGATCTTCGTTATAGGTGGGAATGAAAATATCAACGCTTGGCCATTGTGTAATGTCTTCAGGCATGGAAACAGGTTTTCGATGCAGTGGCCAAATACATTGCATAAAACTAAGGAATAGCACACACCATGCGTAAGTTTCAGCCAGTAAAAGCAGTAAACCACAAAATAGGCTGAAATTATCAATCCAATAAAGGGTTGAATGATAACGCCACCATATATATCGACATGCAATTGTCAGCGCCAACATCACCATTGCGATTGAAGAGAAACGCCCAGGAATATCGCGGATAGCTAAGGCAACTAACCAAAGAACAATCACAAAAACGAACTGGAATGTAAGATCAAATGGTTGAGTGATACTGAGTAAAATAAAGAAAATGGCAAAAATAGCGATGATGGAGTAGAGAGCATATTGCCACAAAGGTGTGGTTTTTTTCTTATGTTCAATGAGTTCAATCGCGATAGGAGAGACATGAACAAACAGTTTTTTGTATGTTTTTCGAATATGGAAAATAAATTGTGTGGGTTTTTGGATCAGTAAATGCGTTACATAATGGCAAGCTAGCCAAATGCTTTGTAACAAATAGCGTAAGGGATCGAAAATTTTAGGGCAACGGGGATCTATATGGGGATATAGCTCTCGTTGTTTTCTGGCAATTTTCTGCCAAAAAGGGGATTCCATCCGTAAAAAAAACCACATAATGCCCATAAATAGCTCGCTAACAATAGCTGCGCTACGAGATGCACCGTTATGGCGATAAAACTTGTAGTAACGAATAAGAATATGTTGTGTCATATTCTTTTCGACTTTATTCGTGGCATCGTAAGATGATGGCATTATGGCTGTCCTTCTTTCCTCTCAAATAACGAAAAACACCATTGAGCAAGTTGCGATATTTCTTCTACTAACATGCAATTAGCTCGGTAATCATATAAAGGTAAACGTGAGGCACAGGACTCTAGTGAGGCTTCATCTCGATGAAGAACAACAGGGCATAATGGAAATGGTGTTGTTTGCCAAAATTGATAGAAATCTTGGTGAATTTGGCTGGTGGCACGAAATTGGTTAATCAGGACATATTCATTTTCGATAAATGCGTGCTGATTAAGCCGAATATGACAGTTGCTTTCTGCCATTGCTACGGTGAAAAAAACATCTGCTTTTTCTATCCAAGGCGTGAAAAGAGTGTCTTGTGTGTGCTGTAAATCCATTAAAATAATGACATCAGGGTGTAGCTGAATAAATGTCGTTAAAAAATGGGTAAGGTGTTGTTTTGCTGAGAATGATAACTGTAAGAGCAAGTGATCCTTCATATTAACCAAACCAAAAGGTAACACTTGGTAGTGTGGTCGATAGTAAAAAATACTCTCCTCTATTGGTGTTTCTGCTAATAATGCCTGACTTAATGTGGTACTTTTTTGCTGTGCTGGAAAATAGAAAGACAAAATATTTTCAGTGCAGTTATCAATAATAAGCACTTCTTTATTTTGTTGATTAAATTGCCGAGCAAGTGCAATTGCCGTGGACGTTGTACCCACTCCACCTCGTAGCCCTTTTAATACAATAAGTGGCATAGTTAGCCTCATTTAGTCATGTAATGAAATGCATTAAGTAATGGCCAGCGATAAATAAGCATATTATTCACTTCTTCTTTATTAATATCCTGATAGTGATAGTTATTTAATGAAAATAATTTTTTTAGTTTATCAATGTCCTTGTTTAGATTATTTTTTTCTATTTTCATATTTGAATTAATAAAACTTTCATTTTTCATTTTAATAACCTCCAGATAAAATAAAAATAGATTTCCATCAGAATTAAAATCTTGATAAAAATAGTATTTGATTATTAATTGTTCTATTTAATTAAGGTTCTTATTTTAGAATAGGCTTTAAAATACATTATTTCAATTACGTAAAAACACATAAAATAGATATTTATTATCTTATTTTCACAAATGATGACTATTGGTTTTCTTTTATGTTTTTTATATTTTTAATTTTTATCATTAAATATAAGTGGAAAGAATTCAGCTGCAAAATAAAGAAATAAAAAAGAAATGTAAAATAGCTGTTTATAACAATATATTAAATTATTTAAATACGATGATCATTATCGTATCTTGATCGTTATCATTTTTTATAGAAAAATCATTATATTGTAGTCTTTTATTGATTGGTTCTGTTTTTATATTGAGGTTCTTGTTTGTTTATTGATAAATATGTTTATTAATTGTTGTTCAGTGTTATTAATGTGTGCTTTGTTTTGTTTTTGTTTCGAAATATAAAAATAAGATAACTCTGTGTTTCATTATTTAATGTAAATAAAGCACCATTTTTAAAAATAGACGCTATTATATAAATAGAACGTTGAGTGTTTTATTTTTCAAACTCATCTTAAATAAGTTTTCTAGCATAATTTCTCTTTTATATAAGAGGTCAGTGTTTTCTGGCGAGTTACTTTTTTTCGTTTTTTTATTTAAGGGTTTTTACTTGGTTTTAAATAAATATTCTCTTATATGTTTATTTAGTAGTTAATTAAATATCAGAAGTAATAAAAAGACAGATATGAGTAATCATATAACTGTCGAATTGGATTTATTTATACTAAAGAGTAGGAAATTAAAATGAACAAATCTAATACAACCCAGTTCAATTTTTTACATTACTGGCATGGGTTGGGAGCATGGAATTTCTATTTTTTACTAAAGTTTTTTTTGCTTTGGTATGGTTATTTAAATTTTGATGCTTTTAGCAATTTACTTTTTCTTGCCTTTTTATTGTTCCCATTACCAAAAAATATTTGGCATAAAATGCGTAATTGGGTCGCTATCCCAATAGGGATAATTCTATTTTATCATGATACTTGGTTACCTAGCTTTTCAACGGTACTTGCCCAAGGCGGGCAACTTAAACATTTTTCCTTCGATTACCTTGTTGAGTTAACTGTTAACTTTATCAATATCAAAATGATAGGTGTCGCTTTTGTTTTGTTAGTTGGTTATCTTTTTATTGAGCAGTGGGTAAGGGTATCTGTTTTTATTATTGCTGGTGTATTGTGGCTAAATATTGGTGGGTTTACTCATATTTCTCAAGGTGTGGTACCTTCTGTTTCAGCAAATACTTTTACGCAAGAAAGTAACATTAATACAGAAAAAAACACTGTCGTTGCCAAAGTGCCTGAGGTGTTGCCTGCATCAGTTGAACCACAAGTACCTCCTGAAGTTGTACCGACTAAAGAGGTAGAAACTGCATCAATTAATACTGTTTATCCTCCACAAAAACAGAAGGTTAATAATAAGGTATTGGATGATTGGCTTACTCAATTTTATGGTTACGAGAAAAAACGTACGACACCATTTCCTGCGCAGTTAGCCGCCAATGCCCAACCTTTTGATATCTTGATTATTAATATTTGTTCACTTTCTACCGCTGATGCGGCGGCTGTAGGGCTACAAGAACACCCTATTTGGGGTAACTTTAATGTGTTATTTAGCCACTTTAATACCGTATCTTCTTATAGTGGCCCTGCGTCGTTAAGATTATTGCGCGCCAGTTGTGGTCAGACTCACCATTCTGATTTATACGATCCCGCAGATACACAATGCTTGCTGATGGATAATTTATCATCATTAGGATTTGCTAAGAAATTGGTACTCGACCATAACGGGAAGTTTGGTAATTACCTCAAAGAACTCCGACAACTCGGTAATCTTAATATCGCCTTACAAGATCAAGAAAATCTTTCTCATCAAATTACCGCATTTGATGGCACCAAAATTTACAACGATAAAGAAACATTACAACGTTGGTTGAAAGCGCGTGAACAATCTAATGAAGATCGCACTGTGACCTTTGTCAACTTGGTGTCACTACATGATGGTAACCGTTATGTAGGCGAAAATAGTACTGCAGATTACGGCAAACGTGCCTCTACATTACTTGATAATTTAGATAACTTTATGAATGAGTTAGATAAAAAAGGAAGAAAAGTGATGGTGGTGATTGTGCCTGAGCATGGTGCCGCTTTACAAGGTGATAAGACGCAAATGTCAGGGTTAAGAGATATTCCAAGCCAAAGTATTACTACTGTACCTGTTGGTATTCGTTTCACTGGAATAAAAGACCAAGCATCATTTGAACCACCGGTAATTGTTGATGAACCAAGTAGCTATTTAGCTATCTCTGAGTTTATTTCTCGTAATGTGAATGGGGATGTTTTTAACCAATCCGTTATTGATTGGGATGCATTAGCCCATGAACTTCCTAAAACAGCCAATGTTGCGGAAAACCAAGCGACGGTTGTGGTTGATTATCAAGGGCAGTCTTATATCAAGTTAAATGGAGGTGAGTGGATTAATTATCCTAACTAACTTTTTATCGCTTTTTATGAGACAAATTATTTCATCATAAATCTATGTTCTCGTTTTCTCTTATTGAGATCCCCGTATGATTGCGGGGTTTTTTTATGGGGTTTATAAATAGCAGTCATAAAAAAAACCACATCCATAAAGATGTGGTTTTATTAAAATCAATAACGTGACGTTATTGGCAAGAGGCTTATTTTAAGCCTGCTGCTTCACGTAAGATTTCAGCTTTATCCGTTGCTTCCCAAGGGAATTCAGGACGACCAAAGTGACCGTAAGCAGCCGTTTTTTGGTAGATTGGGTGCAGTAAATCTAACATTTGAATTAATCCATAAGGACGTAAGTCAAAGAATTCACGCACTAACAGGACCAGTTGTGCTGTTGGGACTTTTTCAGTACCAAATGTTTCTACCATAATGGATGTTGGCTCTGCCACACCGATTGCGTAAGAAACTTGGATTTCACAACGATCTGCTAAACCTGCTGCCACGATGTTTTTAGCAACGTAACGTGCAGCATAAGCTGCTGAACGGTCAACTTTCGATGGATCTTTACCAGAGAAAGCGCCACCGCCGTGACGAGCCATACCGCCGTAAGTATCGACAATGATTTTACGACCAGTTAAACCACAGTCACCCATTGGTCCACCGATAACAAAACGACCTGTTGGGTTGATGAAATATTTAGTTTGCTCATTTAACCATTCTGCTGGCAGAACAGGTTTAATGATCTCTTCCATCACGGCTTCATGCAGATCTTTTTGTGAAATATCTTCAGAATGCTGAGTTGATAATACAACTGCATCAATACCAACAACTTTATTGTTGTCATATTGGAAGGTAATTTGGCTTTTTGCATCAGGGCGTAGCCAAGATAAAGTACCACTTTTACGAACTTGTGCTTGGCGCTGAACTAAGCGATGAGCATAAGTAATTGGAGCAGGCATTAATACGTCAGTTTCGTTGGTTGCATAACCAAACATTAAACCTTGGTCGCCAGCACCTTGTTCTAATGGATTTGAACGGTCAACACCTTGGTTGATATCAGGAGATTGTTTACCAATCGCACTGATAACTGCGCAGGAATTAGCATCAAAGCCCATCTCGGAACTGGTATAGCCGATTTCGCGAACAGTATTACGTGTAATTTCTTCGATATCGACCCAAGCTTTGGTGGTAATTTCTCCGCCTACCATAACCATGCCTGTCTTAACGTAAGTTTCGCAGGCAACGCGTGCTTTAGGATCTTGTTCTAAAATTGCATCCAAAACAGCATCAGAAATTTGATCTGCAATTTTATCTGGATGACCTTCTGAGACTGATTCAGAAGTAAAAAGGTGTGTAGTCATTATATTTCGTTACCTTAATACAAACGGTTTAAGGATGGATGTTTTAACATCTAGACGTCCATTTTATGACTCTTCTCTCTTTAATTCCAGTTTTTTTTAATCAAATATAGGGATAAAGCAGAATCAAACAGTTAATCTTATTTTTTGTTACCCACTATTTTTGCGTTGAGAAAATAGTGAGTAGAGAAAAAAAAGCTTTTTGTACTTTTTGCTTTGCATTTTTTACTAACTAAAGGTATAACCTCGCGATTACTGTGAAATCTGAACACAGTGTAAACCGCAGGATTTCTGATCCTGTTTCTCTGTTAGGGAAATGGCTTATGGGTTTAAGCCATGTGTGGAGTGAATGGGTAATGATCCATTGTCTACAGGTTAGTCTTTTCAAAAACCAAAACAGTACTCATCAATACTATACACATAGTATATCTAGAGTAATTTCCTCTTTTAGCTCTTTCTCTTTAGAGCGAAGTTGTCTGTTACTTGCCAATAGGTGATTGTGTTAACTCGTTATAGGTTAACTCAAGAACTTTCTACTATTATGTCCTGCGTATAGCTGGATAATCATATAAAAATATATAGTGAGTCATTACTTCCAACTGTTATTTATCAGTCGTTTCAGATTTTTGTCAGATAATTGAC
>JAEYFY010000273.1 GCA_023454395.1 Pseudomonadota bacterium | reverse complement strand
GAAATAAAAAGCTTACAAGTGATCTTGCGTATGGGTCACCACTGTAAATAAGGATTTTAAATGCCAATTATTACTCTTCCTGACGGAAGCCAACGTCAATTTGAAAATGCAGTTTCTGTCATGGATGTCGCTGCAGATATCGGCCCTGGACTTGCGAAAGCATGTATTGCTGGCCGTGTTAATGGTGAACTGGTAGATGCTTGTGAATTAATCGAACATGATGCAAATCTGGCGATTATCACCGCAAAAGATGATGAAGGTCTTGAAATTATTCGTCACTCTTGCGCCCATTTATTGGGACATGCAATTAAACAATTATGGCCACACACCAAAATGGCGATTGGTCCTGTTATTGAAAATGGATTCTACTACGATGTGGATTTAGACCATTCTCTAACACAGGAAGATTTAGACACTCTAGAAAAACGCATGCTAGAGTTGGCGAAAACAGATTATGACGTTATTAAAAAACGCGTAAGCTGGGCTGAAGCTCGTGAAACATTTGTTTCTCGTGGTGAAGACTATAAAGTTGCTATTCTTGACGAAAATATTAGCCAAGATTCTCAACCAGGTCTTTATCATCATCAAGAATATGTTGATATGTGCCGTGGGCCACACGTCCCAAACATGCGTTTCTGTCATAACTTTAAATTACAGAAAATCGCAGGTGCATATTGGCGCGGTAACAGCGATAATAAAATGCTACAACGCATTTATGGTACAGCTTGGGCTGATAAGAAACAGTTAAAAGCTTACTTAGATCGCTTAGAAGAAGCTGCTAAACGTGACCACCGCAAAATTGGTAAACAGCTTGATTTATATCATATGCAAGAAGAAGCGCCGGGTATGGCTTTCTGGCATAATGATGGCTGGACTATTTTCCGTGAGTTAGAAACATTTGTACGTTGTAAATTAAAAGAATATGATTACCAAGAAGTAAAAGGTCCATTTATGATGGATCGTGTTCTTTGGGAAAAAACAGGTCACTGGGAAAACTACAAAGAAAACATGTTCACAACATCTTCAGAGAATCGTGAATATTGTATCAAACCAATGAACTGCCCAGGTCACGTACAAATTTTCAAACAAGGTTTACGTTCTTACCGTGATTTGCCATTACGTATGGCCGAATTCGGTAGTTGCCATCGTAATGAACCATCAGGTGCATTGCATGGTTTAATGCGTGTTCGTGGCTTTACACAAGATGATGCGCATATCTTCTGTACTGAAGAACAAATTTTAAGTGAAGTAAATGACTGCATCAAATTGATTTATGATGTATATTCTACTTTCGGATTTGAAAAAATCGTTGTTAAGCTGTCTACTCGCCCAGAAAAACGTATCGGTGAAGATGCATTATGGGATGTTGCTGAAGCAGACTTAGCAAAAGCCTTAACTGATAACAATATTGAATTTGAATATCAGCCCGGCGAAGGGGCGTTTTATGGCCCTAAAATTGAATTTACACTTTACGATTGTTTAGATCGTGCATGGCAGTGTGGTACAGTACAATTAGACTTCTCACTACCAGGTCGTTTAGGCGCATCTTATGTTGCCGAAAACAACGAGCGTAAAGTACCTGTTATGTTACACCGAGCAGTGCTAGGGTCCTTAGAGCGTTTTATTGGTATTCTGACAGAAGAATACGCAGGATTCTTCCCAACTTGGTTAGCACCACAGCAGGTTGTCGTGATGAATATCACGGATGGACAGGCTGATTATGTACAAAAACTCGTCAAAGAATTGCAAGATGCCGGAATTCGTGCAAAAGCAGACTTGAGAAATGAGAAGATTGGCTTTAAAATTCGTGAACATACTTTACGTCGTGTTCCGTACATGCTTGTCTGTGGAGATAAAGAAGTTGAATCAGGCAAGGTAGCGGTTCGTACTCGTCGAGGAAAAGACCTTGGCAGTATCGACGTTAACGAATTTAAAGAAAAACTTCTGCAAGAAATTAGAAGCAGAAGTCTTCATCAGTTGGAGGAATAAGGTATTAAAGGCGGAAAAAGAATTCAATCAACGCGTCAGAATCGCATCAATGGTGAGATTCGCGCTCATGAAGTTCGTTTAACAGGTTTAGATGGCGAACAGATTGGAGTTGTTAGTCTGAAAGAGGCTCTTGAGAAAGCCGAGGAAGCAGGTGCTGATTTAGTTGAAATTAGTCCTAATGCCGAGCCGCCGGTTTGTCGTATTATGGACTACGGCAAATTCCTCTATGAGAAAAGTAAGACTCTCAAAGAACAGAAAAAGAAACAAAAAGTTATTCAGGTTAAGGAAGTTAAATTCCGTCCTGGTACAGATGAAGGCGACTATCAGGTCAAACTACGCAACCTGATTCGTTTTCTTGAAGATGGCGATAAAGCTAAAGTCACACTGCGTTTCCGTGGTCGTGAAATGGCACACCAACAAATCGGTATGGAAATGCTTAACCGTATCCGTGAAGATTTGGAAGAATTGGCAGCTGTTGAATCTTTCCCTAATAAGATTGAAGGGCGTCAGATGATCATGGTGTTAGCGCCGAAGAAGAAATAGTCGGGCAATTCAAGTAATAGCGTCAGTCTTTAAAGGCTGATTGCTATTCGCCTTATTATTTTATGTTATTAACAATGCGAAGTGGATTATAGAAATGCCAAAGATTAAAACAGTACGCGGCGCAGCTAAGCGCTTTAAAAAAACTGCTGGTGGTGGCTTCAAGCGCAAGCATGCTAACCTCCGTCACATTCTGACTAAAAAATCAACTAAGCGTAAACGTCATTTACGTCCAAAAGGCATGGTCTCTAAAGGAGATTTAGGTCTGGTCGTAGCTTGCTTACCATACGCATAAGTATTACTTTTTTAACAGAATATAGACATTTAGGAGTTTAATATGGCTCGTGCTAAACGTGGTGTTATCGCCCGTGCTCGTCACAAGAAAATTTTAAAGCAAGCTAAAGGTTATTACGGTGCACGTTCACGCGTATATCGTGTAGCTTTCCAGGCTGTAATCAAAGCTGGTCAATATGCGTACCGTGACCGTCGTCAGAAAAAACGTGTTTTCCGTCAACTGTGGATTGCTCGTATCAACGCAGCAGCTCGTCAGAACGGCATGTCTTATAGCCGTTTCATCAATGGTCTGAAAAAAGCATCCATTGAAATCGACCGTAAGATTCTGGCTGACATCGCTGTATTCGACAAAGTAGCATTTGCTGCTTTAGTTGAAAAAGCGAAAGGTGCTCTGGCTTAATTATTATTAAGCAATGGAAGAGGGAGTTTTCTCCCTCTTTTATTTTGTCTAAATTTGTGGCTTAATGATATAAATTCAATAAGTTAATATTTTAAGAGACATTATCAATGTTAAATATCGCTTTTTTCCGTTTCTTTTTTTACTTTAGCGCCTAATTCAAGGGGGCTTTTGCGCGTAAGAAAAGAAACGAAAAGTAGCGCCTGAGCCTCCAATATGGAGGCTTTTTTGTTTTCAGATCCCAATACTGGGTTAGAAACCAAAAAGGGCAATTTTATTCGTCATCATTGATAACAACTAATAGACCTCATCAGGTCAAAGGAAGAGGAAACGATGCCACATCTCGCTGAACTCGTTGCTCAAGCTAAAGCAGCTATCGAAGAGGCACAGGATGTTGCTGCGCTGGATTCGGTTCGTGTTGAATACTTGGGGAAAAAAGGTCATTTAACGCTTCAGATGTCCACGCTGCGCGACTTACCCGCGGAAGATCGTCCAGCTGCAGGGGCTGTCATTAATCAGGCTAAACAAGAGGTTCAGCAAGCGCTGAATACTCGTAAAGATTATCTTGAATCAGCATTATTAAACGAACGTTTATCTGCTGAGAAAATCGATGTGTCTTTGCCTGGTCGCCGTATTGAAAACGGTGGTCTACACCCAGTAACTCGTACAATTGAACGTATTGAAACTTTCTTTGGCGAATTAGGGTTTTCTGTGGAATCTGGCCCTGAAATCGAAGATGATTATCATAACTTTGATGCGTTGAATATTCCTGCTCATCACCCAGCAAGAGCCGACCACGATACTTTCTGGTTTGATGCGAAGCGTTTACTGCGTACACAAACATCAGGTGTACAAATTCGTACCATGCAAGATAAACAGCCACCTATTCGCATCATTGCACCAGGCCGTGTATATCGTAACGACTACGATCAGACTCACACACCAATGTTCCACCAAATTGAAGGCTTAATTGTTGATAAAGACATTAGCTTTACCAATTTAAAAGGAACACTTCATGATTTCCTAAAAAACTTCTTTGAAGAAGATATGGAAATTCGTTTCCGTCCTTCTTATTTCCCATTCACAGAGCCTTCAGCAGAGGTCGATGTAATGGGTAAGAATGGTAAATGGCTAGAAGTGTTGGGTTGCGGTATGGTTCACCCAAATGTATTACGTAATGTAGGTATCGATCCTGAAGTTTATTCAGGTTTTGCGTTCGGTATGGGTATGGAACGTCTGACTATGTTACGTTACGGTGTCACCGACTTGCGTTCATTCTTCGAAAACGATCTTCGTTTCCTCAAACAGTTTAAATAAGGTGGGATTATCTCATGAAATTCAGTGAACTTTGGTTACGTGAGTGGGTAAACCCAGCGATTAGTAGCGAAGCGCTTTCTGAACAACTGACAATGGC
>JAEYFY010000385.1 GCA_023454395.1 Pseudomonadota bacterium | reverse complement strand
TTTATGTATTTCATAAGTCTCATCCAACGACCCAAATGACAAAGGTTCTATTGTTGTTTCATCAGTATCAGTAAGGACATTTTACGGTAAGGTTGCGACAGTGTAAACAATTGTAATGGTAAGTAAGAGGTTGGTTAGTCTTTTGTGTTAATGTGATCACAAGTAATCAAACTATTAAATAAATGTTAATTTAATTATTGCGTATTAACTATAATTTCATAAAGTACCATGTTTTTAAAATAAATACATATTTTTACAAATAAAAATGCAGTAAAAAGTGTAAGAAAACGTATTTTGATTAAAAAAGTAACAAATTAGAGGTCGGAGGAGAGTTGATAGGTAAAATCCTTTTTATCTTGATGTTTAATATCTATATTTGATGCTTGTATGATTTTTAATATGGGTAATTAGTGATTTAATGAATGTTTGTATCCAATGAGAAAGTTTTTCATTAAGTGATAAAAAGAGGTTACAGCGAATAAAAATGCTTTCGCTGTAATAAAAATTAACAATTAGTGATTAAAAGTTATATTTCAAGCTATATACAATGCCGTCTTGCAGGAAATCTTCGCCTAACTTTTTATAAGCATAACGATATTGAATACCTGTGGTAATAGAGGTCGTTGGATGCCACCAAAAAGCTAAAGCGCCATTAAACCCATTTTGCCCGCCATTGCCATAACGCTTATGACGGCTAAATTCCATTTCATGCCAATTGCTAATGCTAAATTTTTGATCTCTAATAGAAAAATCATATCCAGCAACCCAGCCAACGACGTAGCCATTATTTCCTGAATAATAAGTTTGATCGACATAATGAAGCGCAACGAATGGTTTAAACCATAAATTATCAATTTGTGTGTTATAGCCTAAACCGTAGAGCGTATTAACTTCATGGAAATTACCATTATTTTCTTTACCCGGAAGTGACCATGTACCATAAACATGCCCGTATAAATTAAAATGACTTTCACCTAAATAAATACGGCTTGTTGCTTTTACGGTATAGCGTTGATTATCACCCGGTTGTGTTTTTCGAGGGTTAAATGGGTTTTCTAGATCAAAGAAACCATAAAACTCGCCCCATGAAAAATTGGCACCGCCTTCAAGTTCTAAATAGGTAAAATCATCTTTATGAGAAGATTGCCCTGTTTTGTGTGTTGTATGAGAAGTCCAATCAAGATAATTGATGCTGGTATTAGCGAAGCCACCTAAATAGCTAGCTTGAGCCGATAAAGAAAGTGTACTTGCGATGGTTAATAAAAATGTTTTTTTTATCATGAATAATCTCAATTAAATTTAATGAAATAATTTTGCGGTGAATTTGTTTTTTAATTTATTTTGAAATTATAACCTAAAGGATTCATATTTATAGATCATAATGTTGAAATTAGGATCTATTTCTAGAATATTAAATTGATAATAAAAAGTAGGATTTTTAGTATTGTTTAGTTTATTTTTATAATTTTATCTATTTTGAATGAATTAAGCGCTTAATAATGGTTTTTTGGCAAGTAAAACAGGAAGTAGAACAGGAAGTAGAACAGGAAGTAGAACAGGAAGTAAAAAAGGAAGTAAAAGAAGAAAGAAAAATATGCAGTAAAAGTTGCGTAAAAATACCTCACGACACAGGAATAAAGGGATAGTATCATTAAGCAATATTCGTTTTTATCTTACTTGGAATTTTCATTGTGACCTCATTTGCTGAACTTAACGCACTTCCTGCTGAACAACTCGCTAACCTTAATGAATTGGGTTATCTCACTATGACTCCAGTTCAAGAGGCCGCTTTACCTGCCATTCTTGAAGGAAAAGACGTTCGCGCTCAGGCAAAAACAGGCAGCGGTAAAACAGCTGCTTTTGGTTTGGGGCTTTTGCAACACATTGATGCAAAACAGTTTAATACTCAATCACTTATTTTATGCCCAACGCGAGAACTTGCTGATCAAGTTGCAAATGAATTACGCCGTCTTGCTCGTTACCTTCCAAATATCAAAGTATTAACGCTGTGTGGTGGCGTTCCATTTAGTATCCAGCGCGATTCATTGATACATGCTGCACATATTATTGTTGCAACACCGGGCAGATTGCTTGATCACCTAAAAAAAGAGACGGTTACTTTAGATGATGTGAAAACATTGGTATTGGATGAAGCAGACAGAATGTTGGATATGGGATTTTTTGATGATATCAACGATATTATTTCTCGTATGCCAACAGCACGCCAAACGCTGCTCTTTTCTGCAACTTGGCCAAATGAAATCGCAACAATTAGCCGTAAGATCCAGCAAAACCCAGTCACTATTGAGATAAATTCTGTTGATGAACTTCCGGCTGTTGAACAGCAGTTTTATGAAATATCTCGTTATGGAAAAATAGGATTACTGCAAAAGCTTTTAAGTCGTGAGCAGCCTGCCTCTTGTGTTGTGTTTTGCAACACAAAGCGAGATTGCCAAGATGTGTATGAAACACTGACAGAAAGCAACCAAAGTGTGCTTGCCTTACATGGTGATATGGAACAAAGAGAGCGTGACCAAACGCTTATTCGCTTTGCTAATGGGAGTTGTCGTGTATTAGTAGCAACAGATGTTGCGGCTCGTGGACTTGATATTAAAGCGTTAGAAATGGTGATTAACTACGAATTGTCGTGGGATCCTGAAGTACATGTTCACCGAATTGGTCGTACAGCCAGAGCGGGTGAAAGTGGATTAGCGATTAGCTTTTGCGCACCAGAAGAAATTCAGCGTGCTAACGCTTTAGAAGAGATGCTTCATATGAAGATAAATTGGTTACCAGTGCCTACTGGGCTACAAATTACGCCTCTTGAAGCAACAATGGCAACATTATGTATTGATGGTGGCAAAAAAGCCAAAATGCGTCCAGGTGATATTTTAGGCGCACTAACGGGTGATATGGGTTTTAATGGTGCCGATATTGGTAAAATTATGATCAACCCAACCCATGCTTATGTTGCTGTAAAACAATCTATTGCAAAACAAGTCTGGAAACAGCTGCAACAAGGTAAAATCAAAGGTAAAGCCGTAAAAGTAAGATTATTTAGATAAATTATCTTTATTAAGAATACAAAACTAAGAATACAAAAAGGACAGCCTAAGCTGTCCTTTTTTATGGTGCATATCTTGAAAAGACAATAAACTAATATGTTGTTTTTTTAAGGGCTAAATAATCTAAGATTGTGCCAAAGACAAGGCTTACCGCACCAACAATCACACCATATAAAAAGAGTGTTGAAGCCCAAGCGCTTAATCTATCAGTATCTATTGATTGAATAAAATCGACAGACTGGAACATTTCTAAAGTTGGTAGTGAATTTGTAATCACAAGAATTAAGCTACAAAGAAAGAAAAGAACAGTCAGCATCAAACCATAAATAGCAAAACGGTATTGTTTAATAAACAAGGTTCTTCTAAGGAATTCACCTGTTTTTTGTGTGTAAATAAGCGTGTTTTTCGAAATCAACAGCAAGATAAGACCGGGTACAGAAGCAACAATAGAAAAAAGGTAAAATGCTTCCCAACCATGGCTTTCAACATACCAGCCTGCAACTGGACCAACATAAACACGACCAATGGCAGAGAGAGCCGAGAGCAACGCAAATTGTGTTGCTGAAAAAGAGAGATGGCAAAGCGTCATTAAGAGGGCAACAAATGCTGCTGTTCCCATACCGCCACAGATATTTTCAAATGC
This sequence comes from Pseudomonadota bacterium, assembly GCA_023454395.1. Lineage (GTDB taxonomy): Bacteria > Pseudomonadota > Gammaproteobacteria > Enterobacterales > Enterobacteriaceae > Proteus > Proteus appendicitidis. Next base: position 1,159 of record JAEYFY010000385.1, on the reverse strand, counting down.
AACTACGGCACCCATGCTGTAAATACTTTGCTCAGAAATAGCTAAATACCAATAACCGATATTTGAACCGCCTTGCAAAATACCAAAAATCATCAGTGCTTTAAATAAACTCCAACGGCGCATTAATAAACCACCTAGTAATGCTCCAATAATAGTGGCGGCAAGTCCAAGTGTTTTATTCACTAATCCTACTTCACCTGCATCAAATCCAGCACCGCGAATAAGAAAAGTGGTACTTAAACTTAGGGCAAAAGCATCTCCCATTTTATACAGCACAATAAGCAGTAAAATTAGCCAAGCATTATTACGAGAGAAGAACTCATATAAAGGTTCAATAACAGCTTCATAGAGTGTACGTGGTGGTTTTACAGCGGTTTCTGGCTCTTGGGCAAGTAATGTGGCAATAATACCAATACCCATTAAAGCAGCCATTAACCAGTACATGTTTTGCCAGCCAATATATTTATCAGCTAACCAAAGCGCCATGCCCCCAGAAACAAGCATTGCTATGCGATAGCCTAATACAGAAACTGCAGCACCTGTACCACGCTCATCTGCTTTTAATATATCTGTTTTATAGGCGTCAAAAACAATGTCTTGTGAAGCGGAACAAAAGGCAACAATGACAGCTAAAGAGGCAAGCCACCATAAATGATCATTCGGATTTAAAAATCCCATTCCTGCAATACCAAGCACTAACCCTATTTGAGTCAGTAACATCCATCCTCGGCGGCGACCAAGAAAAGAGGGGGTATAGCGATCCATAAAGGGCGACCAAAGGAATTTAAACACATAGGCTTGTCCCACCAATGAGAAAAAACCAATGGTTTTTAAATCGATATCTTCTACTGTCATCCAAGCTTGTAATGTACCTGCCGTTAACGCCAGAGGTAATCCAGAAGTAAAGCCAAGTAATAGAAGAATAAATGATTTATACCAAGTGGTTTGTTTGAAGGCAGGCTGAACCATGCAAAAATTCCTTTCAACGACCCGTTTGAGATAACAGGTCGTTTGTTCTAATAAAATTAACGAGCGTTAGATTTGATAAATTGACTGACTGAAGCGTCTTTTGCCATATCGCTAACGAGTTCACTTAAGACATTGTTAATCGCGGCGGCAATTTTCTCATTAGTTGCACCAAATGGACCTTGAACATTGT
>JAEYFY010000222.1 GCA_023454395.1 Pseudomonadota bacterium | reverse complement strand
TTTACGCGATCAACAGCGTCAATATGGGCTTAATGGCTGTTTGCGTATTTCTATCGGTACAGCAGAAGAATGTGATAGCGTGATTAATGCCATAAAAAATATTCAAACTGCAAACGTATAAAACATTAAAAACGATAACAACAAAAAATCGCAACTGAGGGATCTCAACCATGAGCCAAAAAATTCTTTTTATCGACCGTGATGGTACTTTAATCACTGAGCCACCAACTGATTACCAAGTTGATAGACTTGATAAACTTGCCTTTGAAAATGGCGTGATCCCCGCACTGACTGCGCTGCAAAAAGCGGGTTATAAACTGATTATGATCACAAATCAGGATGGATTAGGCACAGAAAGTTTTCCTCAAACAGATTTCGATCCTCCTCATAATTTAATGATGCAAGTGTTCTCATCACAAGGGATCACCTTTGATGATGTTTTAATTTGCCCTCATAAGCCTGAAGACAACTGCCCTTGTCGCAAACCAGAAACAGGGCTTGTCACCCAATATTTAGTTGATGGCGCACTCGATAAAGATAACAGTTATGTTATTGGCGATAGACAAACTGATATTCAGCTAGCTGAAAATATGGGTATCAAAGGCATACTTTATAATGCCAACAAACTCCCTTGGGCTGTTATTACAGAGCAACTGACTAAAAAAGATCGTTATGCCCACGTTGAGCGCAAAACAAAAGAAACACAAATCGCGATCGATGTTTGGCTAGATCGTGAAGGAAATAGCCAAATCAGCACTGGTGTTGGTTTCTTTGATCACATGCTTGATCAAATTGCCACACACGGCGGCTTTCGTATGAATATCAATGTAAAAGGTGATTTAGTTATTGATGATCACCACACGGTAGAAGATACCGGTCTTGCTTTGGGTGAAGCATTACGTGAAGCATTAGGTGATAAACGAGGTATTGCTCGCTTTGGCTTTACATTACCAATGGATGAGTGCCTCGCAAGCTGTGCATTAGATATTTCTGGTCGTCCACACCTTGAATACAAAGCCGAATTTAAATATCAACGTGTCGGTGATTTAAGTACAGAGATGATTGAACACTTTTTCCGTTCTCTCTCTTACACCATGGGTTGCACATTGCACCTGAAATCAAAAGGCAAAAACGATCACCACAAAGCTGAAAGCTTATTTAAAGTCTTTGGTCGTACATTACGCCAAGCCATTCGTGTTGAAGGCAATACTTTACCAAGCTCAAAAGGTGTTCTGTGATGAAAGTGGTTATTCTTGATACGGGCTGTGCCAATTTAGCCTCTGTCGCTTACGCTGTTAAGCGACTCGGTTATGATCCAATTGTGTCCTATGAAAAAAACGTGGTGTTATCTGCGGATAAACTCTTTTTACCCGGAGTAGGAACAGCGAGAGCGGCAATGGAACAGCTCAAAGCTCGTGAGCTAATTCCTTTAATTAAAGCCTTAACACAACCAGTTTTAGGTATTTGTTTAGGTATGCAAATATTGGCTTCACTAAGCGAGGAAGGTAAAGATATCCCTTTATTAGGTTTAGTTGATGGCACCATAGATAAGCTTGATACAGCGGGTTTACCATTACCTCATATGGGTTGGAACCAAGTATTAGCAAAACCGGGGCATCCTCTTTTTCGTTCACTTGATGACAATGCTTGGTTCTATTTTGTTCATAGTTACGCTCTAGCGCTCAATGAATCGACGATTGCTGAAACTAAATACGGCTCTCGCTTTAGTAGCGCAATTCAAAAAGATAATTTTTATGGAGTGCAATTTCACCCAGAACGTTCAGGTAAAGCGGGCGCTCAACTTATCAAGAATTTTTTGGAGATGTAACCCGTTATGATTATTCCAGCATTAGATTTAATTGATGGGAAAGTAGTTCGTCTTCATCAGGGTGATTATGCAAAACAGCGTGATTATGATGATAATCCGCTGACACGCTACCAACAATATGAAAAAGATGGCGCAAAGCTACTTCACCTAGTGGATTTAACAGGTGCAAAAGATCCGTCTGCTCGCCAAATTCCACTGTTAAAAAAACTTGTTGCTTGTGTCAATGTGCCCGTACAAGTGGGAGGTGGCATTCGCACTGAAGATGATGTTAAATCACTGCTCGATGCAGGAGCAAGCCGTGTTGTTATTGGCTCTACCGCAGTCAGCCAGCCTGAAATGGTGAAAACATGGTTTGAGCGCTATGGTGCAGATGCCATTGTATTAGCTCTCGATGTTCGCATTGATAAACAAGGCAAAAAGTGGGTAGCTGTCAGTGGTTGGCAAGAGAACTCCCCTTATACGCTTGAAGATATCATCAAGCTTTATCAAAGTGTGGGTTTAAAGCATGTGTTGTGTACCGACATTTCTCGTGATGGCACATTAGCTGGCTCTAACGTTGAACTGTATAAAGAAATTAGCCAGCGTTTCCCTGATATTTTATTCCAAGCTTCGGGCGGTATTGGTGATTTACAAGATATCGCAGATCTCCCAGCATCTGGTGTTGCCGGCATTATTGTTGGTAGAGCATTATTAGAAGGCAAATTTACATTAAAAGAGGCGATATCATGTTGGCAAAACGCATAATTCCTTGTCTTGATGTCCGAGATGGGCAAGTCGTTAAAGGTGTTCAATTTCGTAATCATGAAATCATCGGTGATATTGTTCCTCTTGCTGAACGCTATGCTAAAGAAGGCGCTGATGAACTGGTATTTTACGATATTACCGCCTCGTCTGATGGTCGTGTGGTTGATAAAAGCTGGGTGTCGCGCGTTGCTGAAGTGATTGATATTCCATTTTGTGTTGCTGGTGGTATTCGCTCTGTTGAAGATGCAGGGAAAATTCTCTCATTCGGTGCTGATAAAATTTCGATTAACTCCCCTGCACTTTCAGATCCCTCTCTGATTTCGCGTCTTGCAGAACGTTATGGTGTGCAATGTGTTGTTGTGGGTATTGATACATGGTTTGACGAAAAAACAGGCGAGTATTTAGTTTATCAATTCACAGGTGATGAAAAACGGACTCAGCAAACACACTGGAAAACCCTTGATTGGGTACGTGAAGTGCAGCGATTAGGTGCCGGTGAAATTGTTTTAAATATGATGAATCAAGATGGTGTCAGACAAGGCTATGACTTGAAACAATTGGCTCAAGTACGCCAAGTTGCAGATGTTCCTCTTATTGCCTCTGGCGGTGCGGGTGAAATGTCACACTTTCTTGATGCATTTAAATTAGCCAATGTTGATGGCGCTCTTGCAGCCTCTGTTTTTCATAAACAAATAATTAATATCAACGAATTAAAACAGTATCTTGCAAAGAATGACGTTAAGGTAAGAATATAATGAATAGCGAAACATTAGCGCAACTAGATTGGAAAAAAGTCGATAATCTCATGCCTGTGGTTATCCAAAATGCCATTTCAGGTGATGTATTAATGCTAGGCTACATGAACAAAGAAGCATTAAATGTCACTTTAGAAAGTGGAAATGTGACCTTCTATTCACGCACTAAACAGCGTTTATGGACAAAAGGTGAAACCTCAGGCAACTTTCTTAAATTAGTCAATATTTATCCTGACTGTGATAACGATACTTTACTTATTTTAGCCAATCCTATTGGCGCCACTTGCCATAATGGTACTGAAAGTTGTTTTGCTCCAGCACAAAGCCAATGGGGATTTCTCTACGAGCTTGAAAATATATTACGTGAACGTAAAAATGCCTCACCAGATAGCTCTTATACTGCCCGCCTTTATGCCAGTGGTACAAAACGTATAGCGCAAAAAGTGGGAGAAGAAGGTGTAGAAACCGCATTGGCTGCTACTGTGAATGACAGAGAAGAGCTAAAAAATGAAGCCTCAGACTTGCTCTATCACTTAATGGTCTTACTGCAAGACCAATCATTATCACTCAGTGATGTTATTGGTTGCCTACAAGAACGCCATAAAAAAGCAGAGTAATTGATATCACATTAATAGAGATAACAAAAAGCCGATACAAAAATAAAGTATCGGCTTCATTTTTTAAAAATAAAAAGTAATCGCTTAATTAGCTTTTTATCTTCTAAGCATTACATTGCTTGGCGGAATAATTCGATAACATCACTTTCAGAACCCTGAACTGGGTTAGTGATTGCACAAGCATCTTTCAGCGCATTTTCAGCTAATGTTTTGAAATCTTCTTCTTTCACGCCTAATTCTTTCAGGCCTGCAGGAATACCAACATCTTTAGCCATTTTACGAATTTCTTCGATACACGCTTTCGCACCTTGCTCATCGCTCATTGCAGAAACATCAACACCCATAGCTTGTGCGATATCTTTTAAACGACCGGCTGCAGCTTGAATGTTGTAAGCTTGAACATGTGGTAATAAAACCGCATTACACACACCATGAGGTAAGTTATAAAAACCACCTAATTGGTGAGCCATAGCATGTACATAGCCTAAAGAAGCATTATTAAATGCCATACCTGCTAAAAACTGTGCATAAGCCATGTTTTCACGCGCTGTTGCATCACCGCCATTATCAACAACTTTACGTAAAGATCCGCTGATCATAGTAACTGCTTTTAATGCACACGCATCAGTGATTGGATTTGCAGCAATTGAAACATACGCTTCAACAGCATGAGTTAATGCATCCATACCTGTTGCAGCGGTTAAACCTTTTGGCATACCAATCATTAATTCTGAATCATTTACAGATAAGAGTGGTGTAACGTTTTTATCAACGATAGCCATTTTGATATGACGCGCAGTATCTGTGATGATACAAAAACGCGTCATTTCTGATGCAGTACCTGCTGTGGTATTAATTGAAATCAGTGGTAATTGAGGTTTAGCAGAACGGTCAACGCCTTCGTAATCTGCAATTTTTCCACCATTAGAAGCCACTAACGCAATACCTTTGGCGCAATCGTGTGGTGAACCACCACCTAAAGAAATCACACAGTCACATTGATGTTCTTTCAGCAGAGCTAAACCCGCTTCTACGTTTTCAACAGTAGGGTTTGGTGCAGTACCATCATAAACTACGCTAGAAATACCAGCCTCGGTCAGTAATTTACTTACTTTCTCAACAACACCCAGTTGATTTAAAATGCTATCAGTTACGATCAACGCTTTATGAAAACCGAAGTCTTTCATTGAACTTACGGCATCAGCAAGACAACCCGCACCAATTTTATTTACAGAAGGGATATAGAATGTAGAAACAGCCATTATTGACTTCCTTTTTAGTAATTAAATCTATGTTTTAATATGTTCTATTCTTTTTGTTCTTAAATTGATCATCATCAAAA
>JAEYFY010000162.1 GCA_023454395.1 Pseudomonadota bacterium | reverse complement strand
GCGCTCTCACATTGCGTATAATTCGTCATTATTGTTTATTGTGTTTACGTCCATAGACCAACCAAGTGATCAAGACGCAGGCGATATAAAATAGAACAAAGATTTTCATGGCACCGGCAGGAGAGCCAGTCATAGCCAGTGATGTACCAAAGGCTTTAGGAATAAAGAAACCACCAATTGCACCAATGGCAGAGATAAAGCCAAGTGCTGCGGCACTTTCTGTTACCGCTTCTTTTTGAGCCGCTTCATCGGTGGCACCTTGAGCTTTCATGCGATCAACAGTGACTTTTCTAAACACCACGGCAATCATTTGGAATGTAGAACCACTGCCTAAACCCGCGGTTAAAAACAGCACCATAAAGACACCGTAGAAGGCGATAAACGAACCACCAGCACCGTTTTCAGGTAGCGTTAAAAAGAGTAATGCAGAGAATATTGCCATGAGGATAAAGTTAATCAGCGTAACTCGAATGCCACCAAATTTATCAGAAAGCGCACCACCGACAGGACGTGCTAAAGCCCCTAATAAAGGTCCAAAGAAGGCATAATGCAGAATAACGATATCTGGGAATTGGGTTTTTGATAACATTGCAAAACCCGCAGAGAAACCAATAAATGAACCAAAAGAACACAGATATAAAATGCTTAATAGCCAGAGGTGACCCCGTTTTAATACGGGTAATTGCTGGCTTAACGAGGCTTTATTCGCGGCAAGATCATTCATGCCAAACCAAGCAGCAAAGGTAAAAAACAATAAGAAAGGCACCCAAACCCATGCCGCATTTTCTAACCATAAGTGCGAACCATCAGGTTGAACAACACCGGGGCCACTAAACATTGCAAAAACACCCACACCAATAACTAATGGGGCGATTAATTGCATAACACTTACGCCAAGATTACCTAACCCACCATTTAATCCTAATGCACCGCCTTGGCGTGCTTTAGGGAAGAAAAAGCTGATATTTGCCATACTGGAAGCAAAGTTTGCACCTGCGAAACCACATAGCAGTGAAATCACAATAAAGGTTGAGTAAGTCGTTGTGGTATCTTGCACTGCAAAGCCAAGCCAAATACAAGGGATGATGAGGAATACGGTACTAATTGCAGTCCAGCGACGACCACCAAAGATTGGAATAACAAATGAATAAGGAACGCGCAAAATAGCACCAGAAACAGAAGGCAGCGCAGTCAGCATAAATAGCTGATCTGTGGTAAAGTTAAAGCCGACTTTGTTCAAATTTACTGCAACTGCACTAAAAAGCATCCATACGCAGAATGATAAGAGTAAACAAGGAACAGAAATCCATAAATTGCGTGAAGCGATCTTTTGACCAGTTTTTTCCCAAAAAGCTTTATCTTCAGGGTGCCAATCTTCGATCACCCCTTTTCTCATTTTTTTTGGGTGTTGAGTGAGTGCCATAACAACCTCGATTAACGGTTAGATTGGCACCTTTTTACGATTAGAATTGTTAATTAGTCATGATCTGCATCAAGCAAAGATTTGTTTGATTTTTAAGCTAAAGTTGTTATTTATACCTAAGTATTAATAGGGTTACTATTAATTTTTCATTTTAAATTAATAAGTTAAATTAAGATCATTGTAATTTACAAGTGAAATTATCCCTGTCAGATATTTAGGGGTAATACTTTAGTAGTATATGACATTTGATGCCTTTTTAAGGCAAGATAGCGCCTGAATAAATTTGGAAAAATAACGATGAGCACTCATAAAATCCAATGGCATTACCGTTTTTCAATTATTAATCAAATCGCAATATTAATGTTACTTTTCACCCTATTGGGTGTGGTGGGGATGGCGATTTCTAACCACATTATTTTAAGTGTGCAAGGTAATGCCCATGCGATTAATAAATCAGGCTCTTTGCGTATGCAAAGCTATCGCTTGTTATCTGCTTTACCGCTAGATGAACAACATCGTTATTATCTTCACGAATTAGAAACCGACTTAGACAGTGGTGAATTACTTCAAGTCTTAAGCAATGAATCACTACAATCACAATATGCTCAACTAAACACTTACTGGAAAGAGACCTTAAAACCAACATTGCTCTATGCAAAACAACGGGATGATGCAAAAGAAGAAGTTATCTTTTTTGTTTCACAGCTAGATAAATTAGTATTAAGTATCGACCAGCTAACAGAGCAAAAAATCAGGCTGGTGGCTTATACCCAGCTTATTTTCACTGCACTGACACTGTTATTGCTGTTTGGCTCTGTTTGGCATTTCCGTCGCCGTTTATTACATCCTTGGCAACAACTTATGGCGATGGCTAATTCGATTGGTCATGGTAATTTTTCAGCACGTTTCCACCAGCGTACACACCATGATGAAATTGCCACATTGGGTATCGCACTCAATACCATGTCAGAAGAGCTTTCTACGCTGTATAGCGAGTTAGAAAAAAGAGTGGTCGAAAAAACGCACGACTTACAACAGAAAAATAAAGTGCTCTCTTACCTCTATCATTCAAGCCAACAATTACACTCCTCTGCACCTCTTTGCGCTCGATTAAGACAGATATTATTTGAACTTCAACAAATTATTCCTGATAGCTATTTGCAAATACGTTTATATGAAGATAATCATCACACACTGTTTAATGAAATTAGCCTAGCACCACAATCGCGCCCTCATCACTGTCCTGATCAGCAATGTGAGCGTTGTGAAGATAATCCACCCATTAATACACCGCTAAATAATGAATTATTACATTGGGAATTAGCCGATCAAATTCATCGTTATGGATTATTTGTTATACAGTTACCTGAAAACACCGAGTTAACCGATGAACAAAATAATTTAATGATCTTACTGACAAAACAAATTTCAGCCATGCTGGCAATGGAACAACAAAACGAACAACAACAACAGCTTTTATTAATGGATGAACGTTCGGCAATTGCCCGTGAGTTACATGACTCCATTGCACAATCACTTTCTTGTTTAAAAATGCAAGTCAGCTATTTGCAAATGCAGTCAGAAACCTTACCCAATAATTGCCAAAAACTACTCAAAGAAATGAGAGAGGAGCTTAATGTTGCTTATCGCCAACTAAGAGAATTATTAACCACATTTCGTTTAAAACTTACGGAGCCAGGCTTATTAGCCGCATTAGAAAGTACGCTGAACGAATTTAATCAGCGCCTCGGTTTTACGATTAATTTTGACTACCAACTCCCTGCAAAATGCGTAAATTCGCATCAAAGTATTCATGTCGTTCAAATTGTACGTGAAGCATTAAACAATATTTTGCAACATGCCAATGCCAATTGGGCAGAGGTCTCTTTATCGCTTGATAATGGCATGGTTGAACTCAAAATTAATGATAATGGTGAAGGCATTAGCCCAGAACCTGAAAAACTAAATCATTATGGTCTTATTATTATGCGTGAACGCGCAAATAGCTTAAATGGTTCTTATACTATAAAAGTACGCGAACAGGGCGGTACTCAAGTATTTGTTAAATTTCCATTAATAACTACTCATAAAGACCCTATCTAAATTGGAGCAAGTCGTAATGAATAATATGGGATCACCCACAGAAAAAGCGACAATTTTACTCATTGATGATCACCCGATGCTACGCAATGGTGTAAAACAACTTTTAAGTCTTGATACAACACTCACTGTCGTTGGGGAAGCGGGAGATGGTATTCAAGGAGTGAAACTAGCTGAAGAGCTAGATCCTGACTTAATCTTACTCGATCTAAATATGCCAGGAATGAATGGTTTTGAAACACTTGATCAACTGCGATTAAAGTCGTTATCAGGTCGGATCGTTGTTTTCAGCGTATCAAATTATAGTGATGATTTAGTCACAGCGCTAAAACGTGGTGCCGATGGCTATCTTTTAAAAGATATGGAGCCTGAAGAATTACTTGCGTCTCTAAAACAGGCGGCTGCCGGAAAAATGGTTGTCAGCCCTGCATTAACCCCTATTTTAGCCGAATCATTACGTGAAGATCGTTCTGAAGGTGAGCGTGATATTGAACAACTCACCCCGCGTGAACGCGATATTTTAAAGCTGATCGCGCAAGGGTTATCAAATAAAATGATCGCACGTAAGCTTGATATCACAGAAAGTACGGTCAAAGTGCATGTAAAACATCTGCTGAAAAAGATGAAGCTGAAATCTCGTGTTGAAGTCGCTGTTTGGGTTCATCAACAACGTGTCGATTAATTAAAGTTAGGTACAACGGGCTGGTGAGTGCTCATCAGCTCCACTAGCTCTTTTGCTCCCTTTTGTAACGACTCCCCTTTTAGCCACATGGCATGAATAGGCAATCGTAACTCATTTTTGGTATTCTTAAACTGAAGCTGTTTTAATTTACCTTTTTGCAATTGAGTATAAATCAGCGAATACGGTAAATTTCCCCATCCCATTCCCGCTTCAACCATACCCAAAGCCATTTGAAAACTGTCGGTTTGCCAATAATTTGTCGCGACTAATGAGCGTACATCTCTAAGCTCTTTGGTGTGACTTGCGATCATTATTTGGCGCACATTGACAAGATCTTCAATAAATACGCCAGATGGATGTGCTAATGCAATATGGCTTGCAGATATCGTTGCTACCAATGACTCAGAGCCAAGATATTGAAATTGTTCATCACCATTCACATACAAGCCCCCATAAACGAGGCTTAATTGAATTTTATGCGAATGCAACATCTCAATAATGTCATCTTGCGCTGCGGTTATCACATTCACATTAAGTAATGGATAACGTTGCGTTAATTCAGATAATGCAGGTAATAAATAATCAGGATTAATATCAGCCGCAACACCAATATTTAAGACACTTTCGAGATCCATCGAAAGCTCTTGTGCATGCACTTGCAATAATTTTAATTGCTCGGCGATCATTCTGGCATGAGGTTCCAGTGCTTTGGCTTTTTCAGTTGGCTGAGGCTCGCGTGATGAACGCTCAAACAGCGCATAACCTAATTCAGCTTCCATATTAGCAATCGCCATACTGACTGCTGATGGAACGCGTTTTAATGAACGTGCAGCAGCAGAGAAAGATCCCTTATCCATCACGGCTAAAAATATCGCAATATGTTCACTTGAGAACTGCATGTTCACTCCTGATGTTTCAATCAAATTGATACTAGCTAACTTTTTCTATCATTCTTACTGATTTATCTTACGATGCTTAACGACACAGATCCACAGAAAAAGAGAACGCAATGCAAGGTATCAAACGAAAAATTGTCTACGTGACAGCTTATGAAATTTTTGGCTGGATTATTTCGTCAGTCGGGCTTGCCCTTTTAGCTGATAGCTCAACTGCAGTAACTGGTCCACTAGCGCTTGTGATTACAACAATCGCGGTAAGTTGGAATTTTATTTATAACTGCATATTTGAATTTTGGGAGAGCCGACAAGTTTCAAGGATCAGAACTTTTAGACGCCGTTTAGTTCATGCGATTGGATTTCAGCTAACACTAGTGCTCTATTTAATTCCATTAATAGCATGGTGGTTGAATGTTTCGTTATGGCAAGCGTTAGTTATGGATTTTGCACTGATCATCATCATCCCTTGTTATACCTTCGTTTATAACTGGATATTTGACAAAGTGTTTGGCTTACCAAAATCTGCATTACCAGAGAATGCACCCTCTGCCTAAGCGACAAATTAAGTAAGGAGAGTGATCCCAATAACGGATCACTCTTTAATAGGATAGATATCTTCTAACGCAAATTGCTCAATACCGCCTTCTAACTCACAACGACCTAAACCAATATTTTTATCATCTGCTGTCGTTCTTCTTAATAATTTACCTGTCACTTGAGAAAGCGTTGGATCAATTTCAATCACACGGTAATACTCTTTCATATAGCTCTCTTCACCCAGCGCCATATAAACTAAAAATTCATCACCTATTTTAATGTTCATCTCGTTTTTACTTACTCTTAGTAGTTAATCTAATGATGATAGAATAAGTTTAGTCTAACTAAAGGTAATAAGAGAAAGATTGACTCACTCGATATTACATTAAGTTAATTTATTAATTTCCAACTCATCATAATGATGCTGATCAGAATAAAAGACAGTGTCAAATATTGGAAAAAACGCTCTGATAAATACACAAGTAAATAGCGTGCTAATGGAATGGAGAGTAAGGAGCCTAAGCAAAGAATAAGTGCCGTGTGAACATCGGTATAACCACCAGCACTATAAGCGATAGCTGATCCACCAGAAAGGATCGTGGTAATAAAAATAGACGTGCCAATCGCTTCTTTTATTCCCATTTGTGCAAAGCGCATTAATACTGGCAATACGACTAACCCCCCTCCTACGCCAGTTGCACCCAGTACAAATCCAGCACTGACTCCCGGTACAAATAAAGAAGAAAAAGTGACGGATGAAGGAGGTGGCAAAACAATTAAAGGATCTGAGATTGCTGTTCTTCTTATCATTCTCTGTAAAAATAAGATCAATGAAAATACGATCGCCACAATCATTAAAATATTAATACCAGATTCAACACGATCATAATATTGAGGTTGTGATCCCAGCCATGTCACGCCATAACTCGCCAAGAATGTTGCCGGAAACATGATCCCCAAAATTAATAGTGCGGGTTTTAATGGAATATTGCCTAAACGAAAATGGATATAAGAAGATGAGAGCTTCATTAGCATAGAAAGTAAATTTGCTGTCGCAACTGCCGCGAGTGCATTCATACCAAAAAGATAAATAAGAACTGGCAATAAAATAACACCACCGCCAACACCCGTTGTTGTAATAACTAACCCTATCGTAGCGCCAATAAGCAGTTGTGTTACAAGCAACATCTTATTTCCTTTTTACTCAAAATTTCACAAGCTTCGATTATAGGCAAAATAACTTATAACCAAAAGGAATTAGATATAACAAATAGGAATATAAATACCGTTATTATAAAAAAGCTCATTAATATGAGGTTAATTCATATTAAAGAGCGAATGCTGAAAAAGATATTTTATTGATTAATCAGTTAGTTAATTTCAGCTAAAATGGTTTCTGCTGAAAAATAATCACCTGTTTTTGCTTTTTGCAGTAACACACCATTACGAGAAGCCACAACCTGAACTTCCATTTTCATGGCTTCCATAATAGCAATAACATCACCTTCTTTGACTTTATCGCCATCAGATAAAACCCAGCTATGTAATACGCCAGAAATGGGTGCAGTAACGGCTTTTTCATTCTCTTTTTTCTCATGCTCATGGCTCGCACCAATAGCTGTTGGTATTACCGCAGAGAGAGAAAGTAATTGAGCTGGTAAGGCTAATTCGTGACGACGACCATCAATTTCAATAAAGGTACGCACAAGTTCTTCATTTTTTGCCGATGTACTACGAGGGAAATGGATATTTTTTGCTTGAAAATCAGTTTCAATCCAACGGGTATGTACGCTGAAATCTTCAGTAAAATCGGTATGTTCCATCATTTCACAATGGAAAGGCAATACGCTTGCCACACCTTCAATTTTAAACTCAGATAACGCTCGACGAGCACGAGAAATAGCTTGTTCACGCGTTGCTCCAGTGACGATTAATTTCGCCATCATAGAATCAAATTGGCGTGAAACATGATTATTTTCAGCAACCCCACTATCTACACGAACACCTGGGCCTGAAGGCTGAGAGAAATGTGTAATTAAACCCGGTGTAGGTAAAAAGCCTTTGGCGGGATCTTCTGCATTGATCCTAAATTCAAAAGAGTGGCCACGCGGAACAGGCGTTTTATCAATACTTAGAGGTAAACCTTCCGCAATACGTAACTGCTCAATCACTAAATCGATACCTGCGGTTTCTTCGGTAACTGGATGCTCTACTTGTAAACGCGTATTCACTTCAAGAAAGGAAATAGTGCCGTTGGCACTTAATAAAAACTCGACCGTACCCGCACCTACATAGCCCGCTTTAGCACAAATATCTTTAGCTGACTGATGGATACGTTGACGTTGTTCATCCGTTAAATAAGGTGCGGGTGCTTCTTCAATTAACTTCTGATTACGACGCTGTAATGAACAGTCTCGCGTTCCTACAACCACAACGTTACCCAGTTTATCGGCAATAATTTGTGCTTCAATATGGCGAGGTTTATCAAGGAATTGCTCGACATAACATTCGCCACGTCCAAAGGCTGTTACAGCTTCTCGCACAGCAGAATGATACAGCTCTTCAATCTCTTCCATTTTATGAGCTATCTTTAATCCCCGACCTCCACCACCAAAAGCGGCTTTAATTGCGACAGGTAAACCATATTGTTTAGCAAAATCGAGAACCTCTTTGGCATCATTAACCGGATCAGCCGTACCATTTACAAGAGGAGCACCAACAGATTGTGCAATTTTACGGGCTTTAACTTTGTCGCCAAGCACTTCAATCGTTTCTGGATTAGGTCCAATCCAAATAAATCCTGCGTCTTGTACCGTTTTTGCAAAATCAGCTCGCTCAGAAAGAAAACCGTAACCGGGATGGATCATCGTGGCATTGGCTTTATGAGCAATATCAATAATTTTATTAATATCTAGATAGCTCTCTTTCGGCAAATTACCATTAAGCCCATAAGCTTCATCAGCAAGACGAACGTGCAGTGCATCAATATCATCATTGGCATAAATAGCGATGGAAGTCGCACCATAGTCCTGACAAGCACGAATGATACGAACTGCAATTTCGCCTCGGTTAGCAATCAGTACTCTATGCTTCACTCGTTGTTTTTGGTTAATTGTTGTCATGAGTGGCATTCTCCTATCAATATTCTTGAAACTCGGTAATTGGATTAAAACGAATTTTAGCGTTAACAGGGATCTGCCCTGCGAGAGGTAAGTGATATTCCGCAACGGCACCAATAACAGGGTATCCTCCTGTTAAAGGGTGATCGTTAAGAAACAAAACAGGTTGCCCATTAATCGGAACTTGTATTGCACCAATGCAAGTGCCTTCACTTGATAACTCTTGTTGTTGCTCTCGTGCAAGAGGTGTTTCACCCAATAAACGTAAACCAATACGATTCGACTGTGGTGTCACTTGCCATAATTGAGACGTTAACGTCTTGATAGCGTCCGTTGTAAACCAGTCTGTACGAGGACCTAGAACAACATCCAGTGTTACAATATCATCTTGTTTTGGCAGTGTTGATGTAGGTTGTTCCTCAGCAATAATCCCATTTAGCGTACTTTCGTGATTAAGAGGAAGCACGTCACCTTCTTGTAAAGCATTAGGACCAATTTGCGCTAAAGTATCAAACGCATGGCTACCTAAAACCGTTGGTAATTCAAATCCACCTCTAACGGCTAGATAGCTACGTACACCCGCTTTTGGCATACCTAAAATAATTTCATCGCCACAACGAATATCTATAGGTTGATAACCAGATAGGGATTCATTCTCACCCGACTCATGTTTTAGCGTAATAGAACAATCTGCCCCTGTTAAAGCAATCACGCAGTCTTGTCGTGCTTTAAGCGCCAATCCACCTTGCGTTATTTCAAGTGCCACAAATGAGATAGGATTACCCACTAGGCGATTAGCTGCATGTAAGGCGGGTTTATCGAGTGCGCCAGACGCTGAAACCCCCATTGATGCCGCACCAATACGTCCTTCATCTTGAAATAAAGTCTGTAGCCCCGCGGAAATAACATATAAACCTTTATCATTTAACGAGAGTGGAGAAGCGACTGCTGATTTTTTCTCTGGTAATGAAACTGTCATTGGGGCTTTTTGAGCATCAACAAAATGCACTTCATTACCCGGTAATAGAAAGGCGGGTTGTTCACGAGAAAGATCCCACATTTTTATTTCTGTGGTGCCAATAAGTTGCCAACCACCGGGGCTTTGTTGCGGGTAAATCCCACTAAACTCGCCAGCTAATCCGACTGAACCTGCTGGAATGCGTGTACGAGGTGTTTTACGACGAGGCACATAGAGCTGGGTTTCATCTGCAATCAAATAGGCAAAACCTGGCGCAAAACCGGTGAATGCGACTTGATAGGTTTGTTCTGTGTGTCTGCGGATCACCTCACTGGTTGCGATCCCTAATAATTCAGCGACCTCATTAAGATCTTCACCTTGATAATGAACAGGGATCGTTAATGATTGTGTTTGACGAGCTGATACCGCTTTAACTTCTAATTGTCGGATCTGACACACAAGTTCTTCAGCCGTGATTAGCCACGGCGTATAGTGAATTAAGAGTGTTTTCGCTGCGGGAACAATATCTTGAATAGCAGCAATATCGGCTTGTTTAATGGATTCATACAATGCAAGCGTCTCTTTTAAAGAGGATAGCTCGACAAGTACATGAGATAAGTTAACGGGTAAAAAGCGCAAAGTATCTTCCTCCCTTATACGTGATAAGCAGCATCAGGCACATCGGTAATAAACATATGTCCCGGAGCATGGCTGATTGCAAAAGGAACACCTGAACGCATCACTGCCGCTTGGGGAGTTACACCACAAGCCCAAAATACGGGGATCTCGCCTTCTTCAATTCTCACTGAGGAGCCAAAATCTGGCGACATAATATCTTTAATACCCAGCGCATCAGGCGCGCCAATATGTACGGGAGCGCCATGCACAGAAGGGAAGCGCCCACTGATCATCACAGCATCAGAGACTCTATCCGCTGGAATAGGACGCATTGAAACCACTAACTCGCCTTCTAATCGCCCAGCAGGGCGACATAAGCGATTCGTTTTATACATCGGAACATTGCAGTTATCTGTGATATGGCGGATTTCAATACCCGCTTCTAACATTGGCGTTTCAAATGTGAAACTACAGCCAATAAGAAACGTAACGAGATCGGGATGTTGCGCCCAAAGCTCAGTGGCATCCGTAATTTCATCAACTAATTTGCCATTTTCCCAAACATGATAAAGAGGAATGTCAGTACGTAAATCAGCGTCTTTTGCTAAAACAGTGCGATAACTTCCTGATTCACACACATCTAAAATAGGGCAACTTTTCGGATTACGTTGGGCATAGAGCAGAAAATCAAACGCCCAATCACGCGGCAAGCTAATCATATTAGCTTGTGTCATTCCTTTTGCCATACCCGCTGTTGGTATAGCTAAACCATTGCGAATAGCCAGTCGAGCTTCTTGTGCTTTGGCAATGGCACCCGCAGTTGCTTGCATTAAGTTAGTCATTTTTGTACCTCGCTTTTAAGAGATAGAGGTGCAAAAGGCTTAATGCTAACACCATGATTAATTAAAATTTCTTTTACACTTTTAGCCAGAGCCACAGCATCAGGGCTATCACCATGAACACAAATAGAATCAGCCTGTATTATGGTAAAAATGCCTTCTATAGATTCAATTCCACCTTCTTGCACAAGTCGTAACATGCGTTGTGCAACAAGTTGGGGATCATGTAAAACGGCACCCTCTTTTTTGCGAGAAACTAATGTGCCATCAGCGTGATAAGCTCTATCTGCAAAGGCTTCAGCAATCACACGAAGCCCTTTTTCTTTTGCGAGTTCAATAAGGGGAGAGCCAGCCAAAGCAACTAAAATAAGTTGTGGATCGATGGTGAGGATCGCATCAATAACCGCAAGTGCTTGGCGTTTATCATGAGCAATAGTGTTATAAAGCGCGCCATGGGGCTTCACATAAGTCACGCTCAAACCCACTGCTTTAGCCAATCCTTGCAAAGCACCTATTTGATAAATCACATCTGCCGTTAATTCATCACTGGCGATATCCATATTGCGGCGACCAAAGCCCACTAAATCAGGATAAGCAACATGTGCTCCTATTGCGACATTGTGTTGTTTCGCTGCTTTTAATGTTTTTAAAATGCCATCTGGTGAACCTGCATGAAAGCCGCAAGCAATATTGGCACTACTAACAATTTCAAGCACTGCATTATCATTGCCCATCGTCCATTGGCCGAAGCTCTCACCTAAATCACTGTTTAAATCGACTGCTTTTATCATCGTTATTATTCTCTTAAGCAATGTTGAGGTAGTTGAAAATAGCACCCACGGACATAATTCCCATGTACCAAGTCAGCGCACAGACTAAAATACCTGACCACAGTAACCATGCAGGATATTTATAACCATTCATGAGATCTTGGCGACGCCATGCAACAAAAATGAAAAGTGTCATACCAATAGGTAAAATCAGTCCATTAAAACCACCGGCAAAGACTAATAATGCAGCCGGAGCCGTTCCCATAACCATATAAATGACGAGTGAAATAGCGATAAAAATAATAGTTGCGATATTACGTTGACGTTCAGTAACACCGTTTTTAAATACAGTAATAAATGACATTGAGGTATAAGCAGCACCAATCACACTCGTTAATGCAGCTGCCCATAAAATAAGACCGAAGATGCGTAATCCAGTTAAACCCGCCGCATGTTGAAATGCTTGAGAAGCCGGATTTGCTGCATGGCTAGAAATATCTAAGGTTACGCCACTGGCAACTACACCTAAAATGGCAAGAAACAGGATATAGCGCATTAATCCAACAACTAAAATTCCCTTGGTTGCAGCGCTTGATACAGCATCAATATTCTCAATACCCGTTGTTCCTTTATCAAGAAGACGGTGAGCGCCCGCATAACAGATATAACCACCTACAGTCCCACCAACAATTGTCGTGATCGTAGCGAAGTTAATTGCATCAGGTAAAACAGTTTGTCTTAATGCCTCGCCTACAGGGGGGTTAGACGCAATCATGACAAAAACCGTCAGTAAGATCATGACGAGACCAAGAATAATGATCATACGATCAATAAAGTTACTGGCTTTGCGTGATGAGAAAATATAGATCGCAAGTAAAGCACTTAAGATCCCACCCCATTTAGGATCAAGACCAACCATCGCATTAAGCCCTAAGCCAGCACCTGCAATGTTTCCCACGTTAAATACTAAACCGCCAAAAATAACTAATACCGCAAGTAAGTAGCCACTGCCTGGTATTGCTTTGTTAGCAATATCTGAAGCTCGCATATTGGTAACGGTGATCACTCGCCAAATACTTTGCTGAACAACATAGTCGATAATGATTGATGCCAAAATGCCAAATGCAAATGCGGCTCCCATCGTGGCAGTAAAGGTTGCAGTTTGAGTAATAAAACCTGGCCCAATTGCTGACGTTGCCATTAAAAAAATGGCAGCGATTAGTGAAGAGCGTCTATTTTTTATAAACGTACTTGATGTTGTATTTGCAGTGTCTTGTGTAGCCATGAGCTACCCCCTTTATCATCATTATTTTAATTATTATTACTAAGGCAATTAGCGTGCCATTGTTGAGCATGAATACGTAATTGTTAATCACCTGATATTAGATTGTTGAACAATTAATAATAATAGATGAATAAATAAGCAAATAGATTTAAATACGGGATGATAAAAGTGCAAAGAAGATCGCATTTTTAACATTTTGTTGACAATTATGACATGTTCATGAGCCATGAATATGCACTTAAATGAGGCATAAAAAGCTCAGCCGCACAAAAATAGTGCGCTAGATGAAATGAAAAATAAGTTTAATTACTAAAATATCGTAAGGAAAAATTAATTTTTTTTGATGGAAATAAATAGACAGCTATACTCGATACAGTGAGAAGTACGACAGAGTGACATAATAGAGGTTATATATTACAAAACACACTGATAGAATAGACGCTTCTATTAAGCTAATAGCAGAAGATAATGCAGAAAAAAACATCTCCACAAATTCTTTCTCAAAAAGTCGCAAATATTATTCGGCAAAAAATCACTATTGGAGAATTACCTCCTGGTGAAAGATTGTCAGAAACTGCATTAAGTGAAACGCTAGAGATATCGCGCAATACTTTAAGAGAGGTTTTCCGCGTTCTTACCCAAGAAGGGCTTTTGACTTATAAACCTAATCGCGGTGTTTTTGTTTCTGTACCAGATATGGCAAGTATCATGGATATTTATCGTGTAAGACGATTAATTGAATGTGATGCTCTACGACATTCTTATCCTATGCACCCCGCTATTGTTAGAATGCAAGATAGTGTTAATCAAGCAAAAATTTTTCAAGAACAACAAGATTGGAGCGGTGTAGGAACCTGTAATATGCACTTTCATACCGCGATTGTGGAGCTTTCAGATAGCCCTAGATTGTTTAAACAATACCAACTTATTCTAGCTGAATTACGTTTAGCATTTGGCTTACTCAATGATCCGCAATTACTACACGCGCCTTATATTGAAAAAAATGAACAGATTTTAATGCTATTGATGGATGGAAAAGCGCAAGAAGCCGCGGGTGCAATGGAAGACTATTTAGAAATTTCAGAAAGGACTGTGTTAGCAGCATTTTCTCGTCATAACTTTTGTTAAAAGATCATAAAAAATGCCTTAAATTAGGGCATTTTTATATTCAGAATTTAGAATAATATTTAAAATTCACTCATTTTTGATCTTTTAAAAACTCCAAACGCAAAAAAGCCAACCCAGTGGGTTGGCTTTCTCGTCTTATTTAATGCCTGGCAGTTCCCTACTCTCACATGGGGAAACCCCACACTACCATCGGCGCTACAACGTTTCACTTCTGAGTTCGGCATGGATTCAGGTGGGTCCGCTGCGCTATGGCCGCCAAGCAAAT